>JACCRK010000296.1 GCA_013813565.1 Herpetosiphonaceae bacterium | reverse complement strand
CCGGCGCGGTCTTTCCCGCTTAACTCTTGTGAGAGTCTACCAATGCTGCATGCGCGCTGTGCGTTCCAGGTCGCTGCATGAACGTGGCTCGACTCTACCGCTGGGCGATGCGCCTGCTGCCTCAGCTGCCAGAACCCCTGATCTATTGGTTGTGCGATGGCGCCGCCGCAGCCACACTGCTGGCCGCTCCGTCGATCCGGCGGAATATTCTCGCCAATCTCGCCCATACCCAGCCAGGCCGCTCTCGCTGGCGCAGGTTGCTGCTGGCCCGGCAGGTGCTGGCCTATGTGCTGCGCCACTACGCCGATATGCTGCGCCTGCCCTCCTTCAGCCAGGCCGATCTGCGCCAGCGCTTTGAGATTACTGGACTTGAGCATCTTGATTTGCTGGTGGCTGGCGGCGCTGGTGGTATGATAGCGGTGCCGCACTGCGGCTCGTTCAGCACTATTCTGGCCTGCCTGGCCGCGCTGGGCTATCCGCTGGTGCTGGTCGTTGAGCGGATTGAGCCGCCGGAGCTGCTCGATATCGTCAGCGGGCTGCGCCGCTCCCACGGGCTTGAGGTGCTGACGCTTGGCCCGACTGCCGGGCGCGAGGTGCTGCGGGCGCTGCGGGCCAACAAAATTGTGGTGCTGGCCGGCGACCGCGATCTATCCGCCCAGCCCATTCGCCTGCCCTTCTTTGGCACGCCCACCGATGTCCCCAGCGGCCTGGCGCGCCTGGCCACTCGCGGTGTGCCGGTGGTCGCCGCGTTTACCGCCTGGATGGAGGGTGGCCGGGCGGTGGCCCGGATCGATCCGCTGCCAGGTCTCGCGGCGCAGCCCAATGAATCCGCTGAGGGCGCGATTGAGCGGGCCGCCCGGAGCATTTTGCAGCAGCTGGAGGCCTATATCGCCGCGTTTCCCGCCAGCTGGGGCGTGCTGCAGCCAGTCTGGCCGCCAGTCGATCCAGAGCAGCCCGGCATCTAAACGCGATCCAGCGCTGCCAGGCGGGCTACTTAGGGTATGAGATACAAATATTATGAGCGAACCAAGCCAAGAATATGTTGATCCGACGATCTGGCGGGTGATTATTCAAATTCCATGTTTGAATGAAGAAGAAACCCTGCCTGATGTGCTGCGGGATATGCCGGCCGACCTGCGCAATGTGCGCTTTGAGACGCTGGTCATCGACGATGGCTCGACCGATCGCACGGTGGCGGTGGCCCGCGAGATGGGCGTGAACTATATTGTTCGCCATCGTGGGCGCAAGGGTCTGCCAGCGGCGTTTCAGTCGGGGATTGATGCGGCCCTCAAGCTGGGCGCGGATATTATCGTCAATACCGATGGCGACCATCAATATCCCGGCTCGGCGATCCCCGACCTGGTCCGGCCAATTATTGCCGGCCAGGCCGATATTGTCATCGGCGACCGCCAGACCAGCCTAGTGGAACATTTCTCGCGCCAGAAGAAGTTTTTGCAGCTGGTCGGCAGCTGGGTCGTGCGCGCCGCCTCGGATACCGATGTCCCCGATGCGCCCAGCGGTTTTCGGGCCTACTCCAAGGAGTCGGCGCTGCGGCTGTATGTCACCAGCGAGTTCTCCTACACCATCGAGAACCTGATTCAGGCCGGCAAGCGCCGCCTGACGGTCTCGCATGTGACGATTACGACCAAGCCCACCCGGCCATCGCGGCTGCATCGCGGCAACTGGAACTTCGTCAAGCGCCAGGGCGCCACGATTATTCGCACC
The DNA here is from genome assembly GCA_013813565.1 of Herpetosiphonaceae bacterium. Lineage (GTDB taxonomy): Bacteria > Chloroflexota > Chloroflexia > Chloroflexales > Herpetosiphonaceae > JACCRK01. The sequence goes on along the minus strand of JACCRK010000296.1, from coordinate 33,789 downwards.
TACGCCCAGTACGAGCCGCTCAAAACCTTCACCTACCTGGCGCTGCCGTTTCTGCTGCTCGGCGGCGCCCTGCTGATGCGCTTTCTGATCTACTACATCATGGATCCAGTGGGCACGTTTCAGCGCTATCTCCAGTCGGTGTTTATCGGCGGGATCTTTATGCTGGTCGGGATCCTGACGTTCTTTATCGGGATCCTCGCTGACCTGAGCGGCAACAATCGGCGCATCAATGAAGAGGTGCTGTATCGACTGCGCAATCTGGAAGTTGAGATCGCCGCCCTGACGCGGGATGACGACGAAAAGGAGCAGCATGTCGGCTGAGGCTGCTCCACGCAAGGCGATCTTCCGGGTGGAGCAGCCCTGGCCAGCGTCTAGCGTGGGTAGATAAAGGCTGGCTTTTGCCGATACTCCGCCAGCGTGGCCGCCAGCTGGTCGCGGGCCGAGAGCGTCGGGTCGCTGATCGGCCACTCGATGCCGATCTCAGGGTCGTTCCAGCGCACGGCGCCCTCGGTGCTGGGGGCGTAGACGTTGGTGCAGCGGTACTGGACCTCGGCGACCTCCGAGAGCACCACAAAGCCGTGGCCGAACCCGGCGGGCACCAGCAGCTGGCGAAAGTTATCGGCGGCCAGCTCAACCCCGACCCAGCGGGCGAACGTCGGCGAGCCAGCCCGCAGATCGACCGCGACATCAAAGATGCGTCCAAAGGTGCAGCGGATGAGCTTCGCCATGGGCGCCCGCTCATCCTGATAGTGCAGGCCACGCAGCACCCCATACTTCGAGCGCGAGTGATTGTCCTGCATAAAATTGGTCGGCAGGCCGAGGTCCGCGAATTTGCTCTGATGGTATGTTTCCATAAAGAAACCACGCTCATCGACAACCACCGGTGAGTCCACGATGACCACGCCTTCAAGGGTGGTCGGAGTAATCTGGAATTGCATGCTGGCTCCTACATTAAATACACCGCTGGATAGCAGTGTATGTTTTTTCTTAGTGGTGCGGAAACCTATCGTCGCCGCGCATTATACTGGAAACCAGCCCTATAGTTTGTTGAGTCACCCCGCGCATCCGCTAGGTGTGACCCAGCGGAAGTGTTTTGAGCCTGGATAGTTTGAGATGATGCCCATGCCTGAAGTAACGACAATCCTGGGGCCATTCCAGCCCGCCTTGCAGGTGCTGGCCACCCACGCCGCCGCGCAACAGTGTGCGGTCTGGGTCGTCGGCGGAACGCTGCGCGATGCGCTGGTCGGCCGCCCAATCCACGATGTCGATCTGGCGGTTGATGGCGATGCCACGGCGCTGGCCCGTGCGGCCGCCGATGCGCTTGGCGCCGCTTTCGTGCCGCTGGACGAGGAGCGCGCCGTGACCCGCGTGGTGCTGGCCGGGGGAGCAGTGCTGGACTTCGCCCGGCTGCGTGCGCCAACCCTGGCGGCGGATCTGCTGGCCCGCGATTTTAGCGCCAACGCCCTCGCCGCGCCGCTGCGGCCTGACGGCAGCGTTGGCCCGCTGATCGACCACGTTGGCGGGGCCGCCGCCATCGCCGCCGGCGTGCTGCACATGTGTTCGCCCGCCACGTTTGCCGATGATCCGCTGCGGATTCTGCGGGCGACGCGGCTGGCCAGCCAGCTGGGGTGGACCCTCGATCCGTCTCTGGATGCGGCGCTGCGAGCGGCGGCCCCACGGATTGCCGCGATCTCGGCGGAGCGCGTTCGCGATGAGCTGCTGGCGCTGCTGGCGACCCGCTGGAGCGCCCCCTGGCTGCGCTACCTCGATCGGGCGGGCGTGCTGGCGGTGCTGCTGCCGGAGCTTGGCCCGACCCACGGCGAGACTCAGCCGATCATCCACTTCCTCGATGTCTGGGAGCATACATTGGAGGCGATCTGCTGCGGCGAGTGGGTTTTGGCCCAGCTGGCTGATGATGCTCGGCCAGCCCCGCCGTCGCCACCGGCCGACCGCGCCGATCCGTATCCGCCAGCGTTTTTCAACCACCCGGTTGCCGCCCGCAGCCACCCTGGGCTGCGGGCCGAGCTCCAGTGGGCCGGCCAGGTTCTGGCGCATATGCAGCAGCCGCTGCCTGGCCAGCATAGCCGTATCGGGCTGTGGAAGCTGGCCCTGCTGCTGCACGACATCGCCAAGCCGGCCACCCGCGCCGATAAACCGGACGGCGGCGTGTCATTTCACGGCCATCAGGACATTGGGGCGGATATGGCGCGGCGAATCTGTCAGCGGCTGCGGCTGAGCCGGGCTGAGGTGGAGTATGTCCACACCGTTGTGCGCGGCCATATGCGGCCTGGCCAGCTGAACGATCTTGGCGAGATCACCCCGCGCGCCGCCTATCGCTTTTTTCGCGACCTTGACCCGGCGGCGGCGGACACCCTGCTGCACTCGCTGGCCGATCATCTGGCGACCCGCGGCCCAAAGCTCTCGCCGCCCCACTGGGCCATGCATCTGGCCTGGACCGATGCGATGCTGGGATTTCACTGGGATGGGGCGCGGGAGCAACAAAAACGTGCGCCCCTGGTGGATGGGCACACGTTGATGCGAGAACTTAATGTATCTGCCGGGCCGCAGGTGGGCGAACTGCTAGAGGCAATTCGGGAAGCCTACGCGGCCGGCGAGATCAGCAGCAGCGACGATGCTTTAGCGCTGGCGCGTCGACTTCAGGCGTAGCTTGGCCGGCTCATCGCCATCGTCTTCATCAATTACCACGGCTGGATGCATATGTGGCAGAATCGCCAGCACGCCAAGCAGAATGATGCTAAAGAATAATACTGGCAGCATAGGAATACCCTCCATTCGCACTAGCCGGGTGTATCGTAGCGCACCCAACTATTGTAGCGAATGAAGGGTATCTGATGAGAGGCTGACGTCTGACTTCAATCTACGTCAGAAGTATGACCGCCAATCAGGCCTGTTTTTGCAGGTCGGCGAGCTGGCGGTCCAGCCGCGAAGAAATGTCCCGATACATATCGCCACGCGAGCGGGCGGCCTCAAGTTTGCGCTGCAGATCGATCAGACGCACAGCTGCAGCCAGCGCGATAATGGCCCAGAACCAACGTTTCATAAATCCTCCGCTGGAAACCCCGTAGCGTGCTGCGGGGAGGAATGCGGCCAAGGTTCCCCTCAGACGATCGTCGGGGTGCAAGGAGGCCACGGACTACTTGCAGATTACGCACGTATGTGCTATTCTTGGATCCATACAATGTCTCGGTGATCCAGCTTTAGGTTGGCAACAGCCACGGTTCGTGGATGCGGTGGAGGTCGGTGCTGGATCGCGGTTGTTGGCGATACCCACCCGCCAATGTCACCCAACCTAGATAGGCCCGCTGGTTTCCCGAGACCAACCAGCACCACGGGCCAATGCGCCGACCGCGGGTCAGGTGCAAGCCAACCGCCTTGGCGGGGGGTTGGTGACAGAGAAATTCTCCTCGAAAAAACAAAATCCACCGCAGCTATTCTATCACAACCCTTGGGCTGCTGCGCCTCAATTTAGGCGCTCCCAAGAACATTTTGCAGGCCCGCCTCGGCCGCTGTGCGCAGCGTCTGAATCTGGCCGCTCAGCTGATCGCGCTCGGCGCTATCGGCCACGCCCTCTAGATTCACCAGCACGTTCAGCCCGGCACCGTTGGCGGCGGCGTAGGCCAGATAGGCCCCGACCTGCGCATCGGTGCGGGCGTTGGGGTTGCCCTGCGTGGCCAGCGTGGCCAGGTCGTCGAGCAGCGCCACGGCCCGCTGGGCAACGGTCAGCGGGACCTGAATCGCCTGGCTGGTGGCTGACTGGACGGCGCGGTCGCGCTCGGTGACTTGCTCGGGGGTGTCCTGCGGCAGCTTGTTGGCGCTCATCAGCGCCGCGAAGGCCGCGCTGTCGTCCGCCGCCAGCCGGGTCAGGTCGCGGCCGGCGGTCTCAAGCCGCGCCAGCGCTGCCCGCAGGATCTCCTCTACCTGCACATACTTTTTGCGCCCGACCGTCAGGTTGGCGACCATCTGGCCCAGCGCGGCCGCCAGCGCGCCAGCCAGCGCCGCCGCCGATCCGCCGCCAGGGACCGGGGTGCCAGCGGCGAAGCTGCGCAGGGTGGCGGTCGGCAGCCAGCTAACCTCGGTCGCGGTCGCGCTGTCGCCGCCGGCGGCCAGCTTCTGCTCCAGCACCTGGTCGCGGCGAAAGCGGTTGAGCTGTAGATAGTGCTCGGCCGCATCAAGCAGCGCATCCTGCGGCACCAGGCCAACCACTTCGCTCTCGGTGACACTCACGCCGTAGCGGTTCGCCTCGGAGCGGATCATCTCAACCACCCGGTGGATGGGCGTGCTGCGATAGTTGACCAGGTTCATCGAGATCTGGGCGCGGCCGTCGACCAGCAGCCCCATAGCTTTGACATGGCGCAGCCCGCCGCCAAGAAAGCGCACAACCTTGGCGATCTTGCGGGCGATCTCCACGTCGGCGGTACTCAGATAGACGTTGTAGGCGATCAGCGGCGGGCGGGCGCCGACGACCGTTGCGCCGGCCGGGGAGGCCTGGGCCGGGCCAAAGTCGGGCTGGCGGGCGGGATCCCTGTCCACATTCTCGCGCCAGGCCTCGTACTCGCCGCGCCGCACATCGGCCAGATTGCGCCGCTCCGGGCGGGTGGCGGCCTCTTCGTAGAGGTAGACCGCAATCCCCAGCTCGTCGCCGATCCGACGGCCAACCTCGCGGGCCAGCGCCACACACTCGGCCATCGGGGTGTCGCCGAGCGGGACAAATGGCACCACATCGGTGGCGCCGATCCGCGGGTGGGCGCCGCGATGCGCATCGAGGTTGATTAGGCCCTGGGCAACTTTGGTCGCCTGAAACGCCGCCTCGCCGACAGCATCGGCCGGGCCGGCAAAACTAATCACCGTCCGATTGTGGTCGCTATCCGACTGAACATCAAGCAGCTGGACGCCGGCGACTCCGCTGATCGCCGCGCTGATCGCGGCAACCACGTCCTCACGTCGTCCCTCACTGAAGTTCATAATGCTTTCAACCAGGCCCATTAGTGTCTCCTTTGACAACACATTTTCAGCCAAGTATAGCGCAAACTGGCTGATCGGAGGCATTCTGCTCGATGGGCGGCCTGGCGCTTAAATTCCAGGAGCACGGCGAAACCGTGCTCCTGCTCAACACTTCATGCTGGAGGCTAAGCGGCCTGGGCGCTGTCGGTCCCGGCAACGAGGAAGGTGTTGCCGTCGGGATCTTTGAACATAAAGAAGGTGCCCCAAAATTCGGTGGTGATCGGCTGGGCGATCTCAACGTCCTGGCCGGTCAGCTCGGCGAAGGTTTTCTCGATATCATCGGTATTAAACATAATATCCGACGTCGTGCCAATCCGACTTTTGTGCTCATCGGCGGCAAACAGCACCAGACCCGTTTCGGCCCCAGGAATCCGCACCTCGATCCAGCGGCCATCGTCGCCCATCGGCACATCGGCGCTCAGCTCCCAGCCCAGTTTCTGGGTGTAGAAATCCAGCGCCCGCTGCTGATCGCCAACCGGAATACTGATCTGGCCAACTCGCGTGATAGCCATTGGTGCCCATCCTTTCTTGCCTCATTCTTGAAGCAATGAAACATATGTTCTGTTCCGAGTATAGCGCAGGACAGCTGGATCTGCAAGGGTCAAAATCGACCTCGATCAAGCTTCTGGCGGATGACGAGTTGCCTCGCAATGCGTTAGGCTGGAGCGAACTGCCTGGCGGCTTGCCTAAATGATGCAGGCTGTCTGTGAGAAAGGAATCTGTCCATGACCACGGCTTTTTTTCTTAGCCTGCCCGCACACGGCCACATCAATCCGACGCTGCCGCTAGTCGACGAGCTGGTGCGGCGGGGCGAGACGATTATTTACTATGCCACCGCCCCGTTTCGCGCCAAGATCGAGGCCGCCGGGGCGATTTTTCGCGACTATGCATTCAGCTCCGACCTTGATCCTTCCCGTGATATGGGCGGGCCGTTTGGCCTGATGGCGCGGACACTTGAGGCCAGCGAGCAGTTGCTCCCGGGTTTGCTGGCCGAGCTGCGCCGCGATACTCCCGGCTACCTGCTGACCGACTCGCTGTGCGTCTGGGGCAACCTGGTGGCGCAGAAGCTCAGGCTGCCCACGATCAATCTGTACTCAACGTTTGCGATGAGTCGAGCGGTGATGAGCGAGCTTCAGCGCTCTAAGGCTCCCAAACAACCGCTGAAGGATATGCTGGGTGGGCTGCATTTCCTCGTGCGCTATTTCCGGATTGCCCGCCGTATCAACCGTCAGCACGCGGTTAAAGCTCCCGGTCTGATCAAATTTTTTAACAATCAGCAGGCGCTCAATCTTGTCTTTAGCTCACGTGAGTTTCAGCCGGCGGTGGATAGCTTCGACAGCCGCTTCGCCTTTGTCGGTCCATCGGTCGCCGCCCGCCACGAGACGGTCGAGTTTCCCTGGCAGCAGGTCGGCACGCAACCACTGATCTATATCTCGATGGGAACGATTTTCAACAATCTGGCCGAGTTCTACCGCGACTGCTACCAGGCGTTCGCCGATCAGCCCTATCACGTGATCATGTCGATCGGCAATAATGTTGATGCGAGCAGGCTCGGGGCGCCACCAGCTAATTTCACCGTGCGGCCTTATGTTCCGCAGCTGGAGGTGCTGGAGCGGGCGGCGCTGTTCATTACTCACGGCGGGATGAACAGCGTCAGCGAGTCGCTGCTGGCCGGCGTTCCAGTGCTGGTGGTGCCACAGGCCGGCGATCAGTTTCTGGTTGCCCAGCGTGTGAACGCATTAGATGCTGGCCGCTTCCTAGCGATGGCGCAGGTCAGCCCGGCCCGGCTCAGGCAGCTGGCCGAGCAGATTCTCAGCGGTCCCAGCTTCAAGCCCGCCGCCCAGCAGTTGGGCGCGTCGCTCAAAGCGGCCGGCGGCTACCTCAAAGCCGCCGACCTGATCGGCGAGTTCAAGCAGCAGGCCGGGGTGTGATCATGGAATCACTGACGGCGGGAACTCTTCTCCGCCCGTCGCCACTTCATTCGCGCGGCTGATGGCAGCCCACAGACAATGCAGTACAACTATACAGATCAATCCATCTTTATCTGTGGGCTCTTTGGGTCCTGCGTGGATCACGTCTCTGAAAGGAATGCTCGTGGCATTGCCGCTTGGCTCATACTTTAACCTCTTGCGCCAGTACTTGCGCCCACAGTGGCCGCGGGTGGCCTGGCTGGGCATTCTGCTGCTGCTGGAGATTGGGCTGCAGCTGCTCAACCCGCAGATCCTGCGCTCGTTTATCGATACGGCCACCGCGAATGGTGCGCTGAATGGCCTGCTGCGCCTGGCCGCGTTCTTCATTGGGGTGGCTTTTGTCGCCCAGCTGGCCAGCGTGGCCGCCACCTGGCTCGGTGAGAACGTCGGCTGGACCGCGACCAACGCCCTGCGCAAGCATCTGGCCGACCACTGTCTGCGGCTCGATCTGGCGTTTCACAAAAAGCGCACGCCTGGCGAGCTGATCCAGCGGATCGATGGCGATGTTGATGCGCTATCGACCTTCTTCTCTCAGTTCATCATCGGGATCGTCAGCAATCTGGTGCTGCTGGTCGGTGTGCTGGCGCTGCTTTTTCGCGAGGACTGGCGGGTTGGCCTGGCGCTGGGGCTGTTTGCGTTCACGGCGCTGGCGGTGCTGCTACTGCTGCGCTCGGTCGCCGTGCCCACGCTGGCGGCCTCCCGCGAGCGCAGCGCCCAGTTTTTTGGCTTCTTAGGCGAGCATCTGGCAAGTACCGAGGATATTCGGGCCAATGGCGCGACTGGCTTTGTGGTGCGCTCGTTCACCGGGCAACTCCAGGGCTGGCTGCCCCTTCAGCGCAAGGCCAGCCTGCTGATGTACACGATGTGGATGACGACAATCGGCCTGTTTGCGCTGGGCAACGCGGTGACGTTTGGCATCAGCGCGGCGCTCTGGAGCAGCAAAACGATCTCGCTCGGCACGGTCTATATGATCTTCTTTTATACCGAGCTGCTGATCCGCCCGATCAACCAGATCCGCAGCCAGATGCAGGATCTGCAAAAGGCCGGGGCGAGCATCGGGCGGATCAGCGAGCTGCAGGCGATTCAGCCGACCCTGACCGATGGTGACGGGCCGCCGCTGCCGTCCGGCCCGCTGGCGGTGACCTTCGACCAGGTTCACTTTCACTACGACGATGACGAGCGGGTGCTGAACGAGATCTCGTTTGATCTGGCGCCCGGCCACATCCTGGGCCTGCTTGGCCGCACCGGCAGCGGCAAAACCACCCTCGCCCGGCTGCTGCTGCGTTTGTACGACCCGACAGCGGGGGCGGTGCGGCTGGCCGATCACGACCTGCGGAGTGTCGAGACGGCCGATCTGCGTCGGCGGGTCGGGATTGTGACCCAGGATGTCCAGCTGTTTCACGCCACCATCCGCGACAACCTGACCTTCTTCAACCGCGATATCGCCGACGAGCGGATTATGGCGGCGCTGGAGGAGCTGGGGCTGGGTGCGTGGCTCAAAAAGCTGCCGGCCGGGCTGAATACGGAGCTGGAGGGTGACAGCAGCCTGTCGGCCGGCGAGGCCCAGCTGCTGGCTTTCACCCGCCTGTTCCTGGCCGATCCGGGCCTGGTGATTCTCGAGGAGGCCTCGTCGCGGCTTGACCCCGCCACCGAGCAGCTGATCGAGCGGGCGATCACGCGGCTGCTGGCCGGGCGCACCGGCGTGATCATCGCCCACCGGCTGGCGACCGTCCAGCGGGCCGACGAAATTATGATCCTCGACCAGGGCGTGATTGTCGAACACGGCCCCCGCCAGACGCTGACCGACGATCCGCAGTCGCGCTTCGCCGCCCTGCTGCGGGCGGGCATCATGGAAGTTCTCGCCTGATACGGGCGCGTGAGGTATCTGTGAAAACCTATCAATTTCTGTGGCAGCTCATCCGCTACCGCCCGTGGCTGTATCTGCTCAACGCGACCTTGTGGACGCTGATCCACCTCTCGCCGCTGGTGCCGGGGCTGATTATTCGCGAGTTCTTCGATACTCTGAGCGGCGACGCCACGCACAGCTGGAGCATCGGCGCCCTGATCGCCCTGCTGATCACGACCGCCTTGATGCGGGTGCTGCTTATTTTTGGCGGTGGCAGCGTCGACCCGCTGCACCGCTTCACGATGAGCGCGCTGCTGCGGCGCAACCTGCTGGAGCGGGTGCTGCAGCGACCAGGCGCGCGGGCGCTGCCCGACTCGGTCGGCGAGGCGCTCAGTCGGTTCCGCGACGACGCCGAGCAGGCCGAGGACGCGATCAGCTGGACGCTCGATGTGATTGGCACGTTGATCTTTGCGATCTGCGCAGTTGCAGTGCTGCTTAGCATCAACGTCACGATTACGCTGTATGTCTTTTTACCGCTCGTCGGCGTGGTGGCGGTGGCGCGGCTGGCACGCAAAGCTGTCCAGCGGGCGCGGGTGGCCAGCCATCTGGCGACCGGGCGCGTCACCGGAGCGATTGGTGAGATGTTCACCAGCGTGCAGGCGATCAAAGTTGCCGGCGCCGAGACGAGCATCATCACCCATTTTCACTTGCTCAACGACCAGCGCCGCGCTGCAATGCTCAAGGATCGGGCGGTCAACAAAACAGTTGATGCCGTGTTTGGCAATATCGTCAGCCTGGGCACCGGCCTGATCCTGCTGATTGCGGCGGGTGCGATGCGCGACGGCAGCTTTACCGTGGGCGATTTCGCGCTGTTTGTGTCGTATCTGGCTTTTGTGACCGAGTTTACCGAGTTTTTCGGCATGTTTCTGGCCCACTACCAGCAGACCAGCGTGGCCTTCGAGCGCATGAACGGGCTGATGCAGGGTGCGCCGGACGCGGCGCTGGTTGCACACAGGCCGCTGCACCTGTCTGGGCCGCTGCCGGTCAGCACCCACCGGCCCAAGACCGCCGCCGACCGTCTGGACACGCTGGAGGTCGCCGGCCTGAGCTATGTCCACCCCGACTCTGGCCGTGGTATTCACGGCCTCAATCTGCAGCTCAAACGTGGGACGATCACGGTGGTGACTGGCCGCATTGGCGCGGGCAAGACCACGCTGATCCGTGCGCTGCTGGGCCTGCTGCCCGCCGATGGCGCGACCCGCTGGAACGGCGCGACGGTGGCCAGTCCGGCGACCTGGTTTGTGCCGCCGCGGGCCGCCTACACGCCGCAGGTGCCGCGCCTGTTCAGCGGCACGCTGCGAGAAAACATCCTGCTCGACTACCCGGCGAGCCAGGCCGATCTGGACGCTGCAATCCGGCTGGCGGTGCTCGATCGGGACGTCGCCACGATGGAGCTCGGCCTGGAGACGGTGGTCGGGGCCAAAGGCGTACGCCTGTCGGGCGGGCAGGTTCAGCGCAGCGCGGCGGCGCGGATGTTCGTGCGCCAGCCCGAGCTATTGGTCTTCGACGACCTTTCGAGCGCCCTTGATGTGCAGACCGAGCAGATTCTATGGGAGCGGCTGCTGGCGGCCGGGGACCTGACCTGCCTGGTGGTCTCGCATCGCCGCACCCTGCTCCGCCGCGCCGATCAGATTATCGTGCTCAAGGATGGCGCGATCGAGGCCGTCGGATCGCTCGACGAGCTGCTGGCGACCAGCCCTGAGATGCAGCAGCTGTGGCAGGGCGAGGCCACCCCCGAGGCCACCGTCGCGCTGTAGTAGCCGGCTTTCAGGTGGATCACGAGCCGTGGACTCCCGTCTGCACGCGGAGTTCACGGCTCGTTTGGTTGTCAACGCCCGCCCTCCGGCCGCTAACCGATTTTTAATGTTATCGGAGATCTGGTAAGATAGCGCGTAGGTATTCCCTCACATTAGCTCATATTCGAGAGGAGATGCTGATGCTTCAGGTTCACAAACGAGCGTCCTCGCCGATTGAGCTTGATCAGATCTACCAGGGCGACTGTATCGAGGTGATGGCGCGGCTGCCTGAGAAGAGCGTTGACCTGATCTTCGCCGACCCGCCCTACAATCTGCAGCTCCGCGGCGATCTCCTCCGGCCGAACCTCAGCCTGGTCGAGCCGGTCAAGGATGAGTGGGACCAGTTTGCCAGCTTTCAGGACTACGACCGCTTCACCAGAGCGTGGCTTAGCGCGGCGCGGCGGGTCCTCAAGGACAACGGCACGATCTGGGTGATCGGCACCTACCATAATATCTATCGCGTTGGCGCCATCCTCCAGGACCTCGACTACTGGATCCTCAACGATGTCGTCTGGATCAAGAACAATCCGATGCCGAACTTTCGCGGTGTCCGCTTCACCAATGCCCATGAGACACTGCTCTGGTGCAAGAAAAGCCAGGCCCAGAAGAAATACACCTTCAACTACCATGCGCTGAAAAGCATGAACGAAGGCAAGCAGATGCGCAGCGACTGGGAGATCGCGCTCTGCACCGGCCCCGAGCGGATCGCGGTGAACGGCGAGAAGCTGCACAGCACCCAGAAGCCAGAGGCGCTGCTGTATCGGGTGCTGCTCGCCAGCAGCAACCCCGGCGATGTCGTGCTCGACCCGTTTTTCGGCAGCGGCACGACCGGCGCGGTGGCCCGGCGGCTCGGGCGTCACTTTATCGGGATTGAGCAGCAGCCGGCCTACATCGCGGGCGCCCGCCAGCGCATCGCGGCTATCCCGCTCCGCCCGCTCGACGACGAGGTGCTGGGCCGCTTCGAGACCAGGCGCACGGCCCCGCGGATCGCCTTCTCCGGCCTGCTTGAACATGGCCTGCTGCTCCCAGGAGCCACCATGTTCTTCAAGCGCAGCCGCGAGCGCCCGGCGACCGTCCTGGCCGACGGCTCGCTGCGCCTCCCCGATGGCCGCAAAGGCTCGATCCATCAGATCGGCGTCATCGTGGGCAATCAGCCGACCTGCAACGGCTGGGACTGCTGGTACTACGAGAACGATCAGGGTGAGTTGATGCTGATCGACCAGCTCCGCGAGGCCATCCGCACGGCCCTGCGATCCCCTGGCGAGTGATGGCAGGGCCAGAGCCTGACCTTGTGCCAGCACCCGGAATACGTTGTCCTCGGGTACGCTGATCAAACAGCTATTTGTCCGCATAGGAGTTTTATGACTATCCAGATTGAACCCTACGCCGGGCAGCACCGTGTTGCTGTGATTCAGCTATCGCTGCGCGCCTGGACTCCGGTTTTTGACGCGCTTAAGCAGGTCATGGATCCTGAAATCTACCAGGCGTTCTATCCTGATTGGCGCGTGGCTCAGCAGGCTGCGGTCGACAGTGTTTGTTCGGCTGAAGACACCCACGTCTGGGTTGCGATCGAGGCTGGATTGACGGTGGGCTTTGTCGCCGTGAAGCTCCATGCGGAGGACAGCATGGGTGAAATCTATATGGTTGCGGTCGATCCCGCCGCCCAGGGTCACGGCATTGGTGCGGCGCTGACTCAGTTTGCCCTGGATTGGATGAAAGCAGCCGGGATGGCGATTGCCATGGTCGAGACCGGCGGCGATCCTGGCCACGCCCCGGCCCGGCGCACCTATGAGTCGCTGGGCTTCGGGCTCCTGCCGATCGCCAGATACTTCAAAAAGCTTTAGAGGGAAGGAAGATGCCAATCCCGCTTTCCGCGCCGCTTCAGCGAGCGCATCAAGCGCTGATCGGGCTGGCGGTTGGCGATGCGCACCGGGGTGAGCGCCATCCCCGCCGCCTGGCAGCAAGCCTGCGAGCCGCTGGCCGAGTGGGCCTTCACAGAATGAGCGAGCACGTAGACCGATCATGGCGCCAACGAGCACCGACAGTTTTTCTGGCCCTCAGCGCCCTTGACTTTGATCACCTTGACAGCGCATCATGGCATCGTTATCATTGCTCGTGGACGTGGGAGATCTCCACCCCGTTCCCGCTCCACAGGCGCGATCCTAATGATGACAACCAATCGATTTTGAATACGCTGTGCTGGCGGGCCAGTGGCGGCGTACCGCGACAGTGCATTCTGAGAAGGACACACGATGACGCAAGATTTTTCGGTCTATTTTTGGGGCGTGCGCGGCAGCCATCCAAGCACCGGCCCTGAGTTTGTTGAGACTGGTGGGAACACATCGTGTGTTGAGGTGCGCGTCGCCGGCCAGCGCCTGATCTTTGACGCCGGGACCGGCCTGGTGCCGCTCGGCGAAGCGATTAGCGCCAGCGGCGATCTGCGGCCAATTCTGATTTTGCTCTCGCACTATCATCACGACCATATCCAGGGCCTGCCCCACTTTTCGCCGCTGTATGCCAAGGACCAGATCCTACATATTGTTGCGCCCTGGAATATCTTCCAGGATCGGGTCTGGGATTTGCTGACTCACGCCTCATCGCACTCAGCCCTGGCCGAGCGGCCTGGATTGCGGGCGCGCCGCCGCACAATGCTGATCGAAGGCGGTGAGCGCCTGTGGTGGAACACCGAGTCGACCACGCCGCTCCAGGTTGGCAGTGACACCGGTCCGGTGCCGCCTGGCTGGATCGAGATTCAGACCTACCGCTCGCACGCCCATCCGCGGGGCGGCTCGATGTGCTATCGGGTGACCCACAACGGTAAAAGTATTGTCTTTGCGACCGATACTGAGTCCTACCACGGCGCCGACCAGGGGCTGGCCGACTTTGCCCGCGATAGCGAGCTGATTATCCACGACGCCCACTTCACCCCCGATGAGTATAGACACCCGCTGTATAGCCGCCAGGGCTGGGGCCATAGCACCTGGGAGATGGCGGTAGAGCTGGCGCGGCTGGCGAATATCAAGCAGGTCGCGCTGTTTCACCACGATCCAAGCCACACCGATGAGCAGATGAACGCGATCGATCAGGCCGCCCGCGCCGCCCATCCTGGGGCTTTTGTCGCCCGTGAGGGAATGCATTCCATTATCCAGCGGGCCGATCCGCCGCCGGTTGAAACGCCTGAATTGACCCCATAATACGCTCCACCAAAGGAAGTTCTGGATCATGCTGTCATCTCCTTCAGCTTCTGGCGCGAATTTTAGCGAGTTTTTGGCGGGTAGTCGGCCTGCCGGCCAACCTATGACCAAAAAACAAAGGCTATCTGTGTACACCAGATAGCCTTTGTTTGATCGCCTGCTCATTGTGGCAGAACTGCCTTAGCTGGGGTCAGCCCACCTGCGAGTCGGGCGGAGTGGCCGCGATGTGCGGGAACAGATCTTTGAGCGCTGGATACAGCTCCTGGTAGGCAGCATGGGCACCGGCATAGCGCTGGACATCGGCACCTGGCGCTGTCGTACCGGTAACCTGAACGGTGGCTGCCACTGCCTCCGCGACACTGCCAAATGTCCCGCTGCCGACGGCGGCCAGCAAGGCCGCTCCGAAAGCCGCCCCTTCCGTCGTGGTGACTTCCGCCAACTCCGCCTGCAGCACATCGGCGATAATCTGTCGCCACAGCGGACTGCGGGCGCCGCCGCCAGAAATTCGTATCGGCGCGGCCGGTGAGCCGCTTGCGGGCGGCGCACCGCTGGCCGTAATCAGCTCCAGGATGTCACGCAGGCCAAAGGCAACACCTTCCAGCACCGCGCGGGTTAGGTGCGCCAGCGTGTGGCGCACCGTCAGTCCGATAAAGGCGCCGCGCGCCTGCGGATCGGGGTAAGGCGTCCGCTCGCCGGACAGGTAGGGCAGGAAGATGAGCCCTTCGCCTCCGGCGGGCACGAGCGCAGCCGGAGCTAGCAATGCTGCGTAGTCGCTGCCGGGCGCGAAGGTGTCGCGGAACCAGCGCAGGCTCCCGGCGGCGGACAACATCACGCCCATCACATGCCAGCGCTCGGGGACGGCGTGGCAAAAAGCGTGCAGCCGCCCGTTGGCTTCGATCACAGGAGTGTTGGTGGGCGCAAAGATGACCCCGGAGGTTCCCAGACTCAGCGCCAGGGTTCCGGCGTCAATGACTCCGCAGCCCACCGCCGTGGCGGCCTGATCGCCGCCGCCGGCCACGACCGGCGTGCCAGCCCGCAGCCCGACCGCCGCCGCCGCGTCAGCCGCCAGCAGCCCGCTGACCTCCGGCCCTTCGTAGAGCTGCGGGAGCCATTCGAGCGGCGCATCGATGGCCTGGCAGATCTCAGCCGACCAGCGCCGGCGCTCAAGGTCCATCAGCAAGGTCCCGGAGCCATCGGCGACATCGCTGGCAAACTCGCCGGTTAGCCGATAGCGCACATAATCTTTGGGCAACAGAACATGGGCGATGCGCGCGTAGATCTCTGGCTCGTGCTCCTGGACCCACAGCAGCTTGGGCGCGGTAAGCCCGGTAACGGGCGTGTTGCCGGTCAGGGCCAGCAGGCGATCGGCGCCGACACGTCGGGTCAGCTCCGCACACTGGCGTTCAGTCCGCTGGTCATTCCACAAGATAGCCGGGCGCAGCACACCACCAGCCGCATCCAGCAGGACCAGCCCGTGCATCTGGCCGCTCAGGCCGATCGCGCGGACCGCGGCGGCCGGGATCGCGGCGGCGGCCAGCACCTGGCGGATGCTGGCGACGGTGGCGTCCCACCAGACGGCAGGGTCCTGCTCGCTCCACAGCTGGCGCGGGGCCTGATAGTCATAGGTTGCGCTGGCGACGCTGACCACCGCGCCCTGTTCGTCCATAAGCAGGGCTTTGGTGGCGGTGGTCGAGATATCCAGACCAAGGTAGTGGTTCATGCGCTCGTTTCCTCAAGATAGCGGGCGGTGTGGGCCAGATTGCAGCCCTCAAGGACGGATAGCACTCCTGCTTCGCTGACGTCGGCAAGCCTCGTTGGATAGAGCGACCAAACTTCGCGGTGGGTGAGCGTTGCCCCGGGGGCGAGCGTCGTGCGCGGGCCAAGTGTCTCCAGCTCCATGAAGCGGGCGTTGGCGTAGACCTGGCTGGAGCTGCCTTGATCGTAGTACGCTGATCCGGGGGCGTAGCGGGCCTGCTTGATAAAGAGCACATCGCCGTGCGCGTAGCCCAGCCAGGAGTCATGGTTGGGCCAGCCAAGCTTCAGCGGGCCGCTGGCCAGTGGCCCGCGCAGGCGGATTACCCGATTGCCCCAGAGGAGCTCAGGCGCGGTCACGTCCGTGTAGGGCCAGAGCGCCAGGGTTCGATTGGGCAGCACTCCGGCGGCATCGACCCGCGATTGAGTCTGCGGGATCAGGGCCGTGCCATCCGGCGGCAGCTGGGTAATCGCCCAGGCGGCGCACTCCACCGGCCAGCGGCCGTGGTTGAGCAGCGCATGGTCGACAACAACAATCGGCGCCGCCGCTTCCGGCAGGCTGATTCGCAGGCTTTTTTGGATCCCCGACGCATCGGCGGGCTGGGTGATGCTGAGCGCCCGCCCGCTTTGCTCAATCGCGACGGGATGATCGTCCGGCAGGTAGGTGCGGGCCGGGACCTCCGGGGCGACCCACAGCCGGTGGCCGCCATAAAACGTCCAGGGGCCGACGTCCGGGCAGGCTAGCTGCGCGTCCGGCAGCGCGGCCAGGATATTTGGCCCATCGGCCAGCCCAACGCTGATCACCCGTGGCCCGACCGAGCGGGTTACGAGCAGCGCCACGGCGCTGTTGCGCAGCGCCACGCACTCCAGACCATCCCACTGGACAACCTCCAGCATCAGCGGGCTCCCATCAGCAGATCAAACACCAGCTGATCGAGACGCTCATAGCCCAGGCCGCGCGCCCCGAGCCGCGCCCGGTCAAATGGCTGGGCTTTGAGGGCCTCCGCCCGCGATCGGCTGTAGTCGCCGGCCAGCAGGTCGCCCTCGGAAGCGGGAGCGTTGATCTCGGCCAGCAGCGCCTGGATCTCGGGGTCGGCGTTCCACTGGCGGGCTTTTTCGGCCAGAATCAGGTACGAGCGGATACAGCCACGGGCGAAGTCCTTGACTCCGGCGGCGTCCTCGGTGCGATAGGCGTGGGCGTCGAAATGGCGCGGGCCGGCGTAGCCCGCATCCTCCAGCAGCTTGACCAGGAAAAAGCTTTGCTTGTAGTTGTGGGCGCCAAAGCGGAAGTCCTGGTCGTAGCGGCCGCCGTTCTGATCGTTCAGGTCGATGTGGAAGAGCTTGCCCGCGTCCAGCGCCTGCGCCACAGCGTGGACGAAATTCAGGCCGGCCATGCTCTCGTGGGCAAACTCCGGGTTGACGCCGACCATCGCGGGCTGATCAAGGGTTGCGATAAAGCCCAGCATGGCGCCGGTGGTGGGCAGATAGATATCGCCGCGCGGTTCGTTGGGCTTGGCTTCTAGTGCAAAGCGATAGCCGTAGCCCTGGTCCTGGCTGTAGGCGCACAGAAAGTTAAGCGCCTCGCGGAAACGCCTGAGCGCCTCACGCGGGTCTTTGGTCGCATCGCTTTCCACCCCTTCGCGGCCGCCCCAAAAAACATAGGTCGTCGCGCCAAGCTCGGCGCCCAGATCCATGGCCCGCATGGTTTTTTGGAGCGCATAGGCGCGCACCGCTGCGTCGTTGCTGGTGAAGGCGCCGTCCTTGAAGGCCGGGTCGCTGAACAGATTGGTGGTCGCCATCGGCACCACCAGGCCGGTCTCCGCAAGCGCCGCCTTGAACTCGCGAACGATTCGCGCCTGCTCGGCAGCGCTCGCATCGATCGGCACCAGATCGTTGTCGTGGAGATTGACGCCCCAGGCGCCAGCCTCGGCGAGCAGCCGGACGGCCTCCACCGGCGGCAGGGTCGCTCGGGTCGCCTCACCAAACGGGTCGCGCCCGACGTTGCTGACCGTCCAAAGGCCAAAGGTGAACTTGTGCTCCGCTTTCGGCTCGTACATAGATACCCTCCTATTTAATCGTGACCGTGCTGAAAAACGCTTTGGGCGGATTGATCAGCCGCGGCCCAGTTAGTGTAACAGTTGTGGCAAGCGCGATATCAGCGGATGAGGTGCCGATCATCAGTTGGATTTCCCCCGGCTCAACCACATACGCATGGTCGAGATCATAGAACCCAAGCTGGGCTGCGCTGACGCTGAAGGCGATGGTCGCCTGCGCGCCTGCGCTCAGATGGATGCGCTGAAAGCCCTTCAGCTCTTTGACTGGCCGCGTGACGCTGGCCTGCGGATCGCGGATGTAGAGCTGAATAACCTCGTCTCCGGCGCGCTCGCCCGTGTTGCGCACATCAACGCGCAGATCGATCCGGCCATCGGTCGGCGTGGCGGCCTGATCGACCTGCAGGTTGCTGAGCGCGAACCGTGTGTAGCTCAGCCCGTAGCCAAACGGCCATAGCGGCGTATTGCTGACATCGACGTAGGATCCCTTCCAGTGCGAGCGGCCGCCCGACGGCTTGTGGTTGTAGTGCATCGGCACCTGGCCGACGGTTCGCGGCACGCTCATGGGCAGCTTGCCGCCAGGGTTGGCGCTGCCCAGCAGGGTGTCAACCACCGCTGCGGCGCCCTCCTCGCCGGGCAGCCAGGCGTGCAGGATGGCCGGGATATGCTCGGCCGCCCACGGGATCGACAGCGGCCGGCCGCCGACCAGCACCAGCACCACCGGCGTCCCGGTCGCCTGGATCGCCTCCAGCAAGGCCTGCTGGGCGCCCGGCAGGCCCAGATCGGCCCGATCGCGGGCCTCGCCGCAGGTGCACGAGTCGGTCAGGCCCGACTTTTCGCCCAGCACCACCAGCGCCACCTCAGCCTGCCGGGCCGCCGCCACAGCCGCCGCGAAACCGGCGCTGTCCTGATCCTGGATAGTGCAGCCCGGCGCGTGGTGGATGGCGGTGTCCGGCAGACGTTCGCGCAGCACATCGAGGATGGTTGGCGTATGCACAAAGCTCGTGGTCAGGCTGTGCTTATCCGGGATGGGCATGCCAAAGACATTATCCTCATCGCGCATCTCAATCAGGGTCTCGATATGGCAGACATAGGCGTAGTCACCAACCAGCGCCCGTGCGCTATCGGCATTCGGCCCGATGACCGCGATCGAGCCGAGCGGTCGCGCCAGCGGAAGCAGATCACCCTGATTTTTTAGCAGGACCATCGACTGGCGGGCGATGTCGTAGGCCAGCGCTCGCTGGTCGGGCGTATCGAACACCGTCGGCGCATGCTGGGCATCGACGTAGGGGTTGTCGAAGATGCCGAGGGCGAACTTCATGGCCAGCAGCCGCGCCACGCTGCGGTCGATCAGCGCCACATCGATGCGGCCTGCCGCCAGGGCGGCCCGGAGGGGTGCGCCGTAGCCTTTGGTGCTGGGCAGCTCAATATCAATGCCGGCCTCCAGCGCCATGATCGCGGCGGTGGCGAGATCGGGGGCCACGCCATGGGTCCGCTCCAGCTCGTCGATCGCGAAGTAGTCCGAAACCACCACGCCCTCAAAGCCCCACTCGTCGCGTAAAATCGTCTCCAGCAGCCAGCGCGAGGCCCCGCAGGGTACGCCATCCAGCTCGTGGTAGCCGTTCATAATCGATTGCAGCCCAGCCTCTTTGATTGCGGCCTCAAATGGAAAGAGGAAGATCTCGCGCAGCTCGCGTTCGCCCAGCGCCACCGGCCCCCAGTTCATGCCGCCGGCGGGCATGCCGTAGCCGACAAAATGTTTCCCGGTCGCCGCCACGCCCTCGCGCAGCGACGATCCCTGGAGTCCGCGCACGATGGCCGCGCCAAGCTGGGCCACCAGATAGGGATCTTCGCCAAACGTTTCCTCGACGCGGCCCCAGCGCGGATCGCGGGTGACATCCAGCACCGGCGCCAGCCCCTGGTGCGCGCCGCCGGCCCGCATCTGCGTGCGCACCACTGCCGCCATCGCCTCGGCCAGCGCGGGCTGCCAGGTGCTGCCAAGCCCGATCATCTGGGGGAAACAGGTGGCGTCGCGGGCCATGTAGCCCGAGCACGACTCCTCATGAATCAGCGCCGGGATGCCCAGGCGCGTGTGTTCGATCAGAAAATGCTGGATGGTGTTGGCCAGCTCGGCGCCGGCCTGCGGGCCAAGGCTGCTGGCGCCGGCGATACGGGTGATATGCCCGATGCCGTGGCTCAGCAGCTGTTCGGCTCTGGCCGGATCGAACTCCAGCCCGCTCAGCAGCTCGAACACCCAGGCGCTGCCTAGCTGGGCGAGCTTCTCCTCCACGGTCATCCGCGCCAGCAGATCGCTCACGCGGGTGGCGATTGGCTGGCTGGAATCTTTATACGCGCTGGTATCGGTGTCAGCTGATTGGGGTAGTGAAACCATTGCATACCTTTCTAAAAGCGCAACTATCCCTTAAGCTCGCCACCGGTCAATCCGGTGATGATGTACTTTTCGGTGAAGATATAAAAGGTCACCGCCGGAATAATCAATAGGGTTACGAAGGCCATCACTTTGGCCCAGTCGGTGCCAAACTGGCCCTGGAACTGCATGATGCCCAGCGGCAGCGGCCATTTATCGGCATCGTTGAGCACCAGCAGGGCCAGAAAGTAGTCGTTCCAGGCCGCGATAACTGTAATCGTCGCCACTGCGGCCAGGCCGGGGCGGGCCATCGGCAGCAGGATGTGCCAGAAAAAGCGCGGGGTCGTGCAGCCGTCGATATAGGCCGCATCCTCAAGCTCGCGCGGAATCGAGCGAAAAAAACCGCGCAGAATAATCGTGCTGCCCGGCAGGCTGAAGGTGACGATCGGCAGGATCACCCCCCAGTAGCTATTGATGAGCTTCAGCTCGCGGATCTGGATAAATACCGGCAGGATGGCGACGACCAGCGGAAAGAGCATGCCGATCGAGAGGATGTTAAACCAGATGCTTTTGCCCCAAAACTCCATGCGCGCGAAGACGAAGGCGAGCATGCTGGAAAGCATCACCACCAGCGCGGTGACCGTGAGCGTGATGAAGATGCTGTTGGCAAGCGCCCGCCAGAACGATGAACTCGTCAGGATGCCGGCGTAGTTTTCCCAATGCAAGCCCCTGGTTGGCAGCCCGAAAGGCGAGGACAGAAACTCACCCGTCGTTCGGACGCTGCCTAGCATGGCGGTTAGCACCGGTGCGATCATCAGCAGCAGCAGGCACCCGATGCCGCCATAGGTCAGC
This sequence comes from Herpetosiphonaceae bacterium, assembly GCA_013813565.1. GTDB lineage: Bacteria > Chloroflexota > Chloroflexia > Chloroflexales > Herpetosiphonaceae > JACCRK01. The sequence goes on along the minus strand of JACCRK010000296.1, from coordinate 12,878 downwards.
AGTGTGCGGATTAATTTCATAAATCCTCCGCTGGAAACCCCGTAGCGTGCTGCGGGGAGGAATGCGGCCAAGGTTCCCCTCAGACGATCGTAGGGGTGCAAGGAGGCCACGGACTCCTTGCAGGTTACGCACGTATGTGCTACTATTGGTGATATAAAATGTCTCGGTGATCCAGCTTTGGGTTGGCAACAGCCACGGTTCGTGGATGCGGTGGAGGTCGGTGCTGGATCGCGGTTGTTGGCGATACCCACCCGCCAATGTCACCCAACCTAGAGAGGCCCGCTGGTTTCCCGAGACCAACCAGCACCACGGGCCAATGCACCGACCGCGGGTCAGGTGCAAGCCCACCGCCTTGGCGGGGGGTTGGTGACAGCCGCCCCCTAATCCAGGTAGTCCTGGCGCATAATTGTGCGCTGGTAGCCGATCGAGAACACCAGCGTCAGCAAGAACATCAGCACCGCCACCGTGCTGCCGTAGCCAAGCGCCATGCGGGTGATGCCGAATTTCATCAGGTAGGTCACCACCAGCTCGCTGGACGACACCGGCCCGCCCTCGGTGAGCAGCCACACAATGATGAACTGCTGCAGCGAGCCAAGGATCGACAGGAAAACCGAGAGCCTGATGGTGCTGCCCATCATCGGCAAGGTGACATACCGTAAAACAGCGAACTCATCGGCGCCATTGACTCGGGCTGCGTCCTCCAGATCGCGCGGGACGTTCTGGATGGCCGCCATATACAGCAGCATATGAAAGCCGAAGAACTTCCAGGTCAGCACAATGAAGATCGCCGGCAGGACGGTGGTGCGGTTCGCGAGCCAGGCCATGCCATCGATGCCAACGCTCCCCAGCATCACATTCGCCAGCCCGTTGCTGGGGTGATAGACATACAGCCACAAGATCGCCGTGATGACTTCCGAGAAGACGTAGGGGATAAAGAAGATCGCCCGCAGAAAACGCTTGCCGCGAATCTTGCTGCGCACCAGCAGCAGCGCCAGTCCCAGCGCCATCGGCAGCTGGATCAGCAGCGACAGTACCACCAGCAGCAGCGAGTGCTTGAGCGCACCCAGAAACACATTGTGGCTCAGCACGCGCTGATAGTTTTCCAGCCCCACAAAGGTTTCGCGCGGCCCCAGCCCATTCCATTTGAACAAGCTGTAGTAGGTTGATGCGCCAACGGGGTACAGCATAAAGACGGCAAGCAAGATAAAACCGGGGAGGAGAAAGGCGAGAATCGTAAGCGTTTTGGTGCGTTTGATCCGCCGCTGCCGCGCTGCGGCGACCTTGGCGCTGGCAAGTTGCCCCGAGGTAAACGATGACATACCTAGCCTCCTTATTGGTGGGCGGAATGCCTGGCGGGCGCTTGCCGCAAGCGCCCGCCGGGTGGGCTAGCGTAGCTCGCTGCTCGCGGCGTCCTCGATCTGGGCGGATACCTCCTCGGGGGTGGCCACGCCGACAAACAGCTGTTCCACGGCGTCATTGACCGCCTCGCCAACCGCCGGTGGCAGGAACTGGTCGTAGTACAGCTGCGAGTAGGTGGCGCCATCGCGGGCGGCGACGATCTGCTGCATCACCGGGTCGGCGATCTGGTCGGCGGCGCCCTTGATCACCGGCGGGATAGCCATCTTCTTTTCGACCAGGAGCTTCTGGACGTCGAGGCTGGTCAGGTAGCGCAGAAAGTCAACCGTCGCGTCGGGGGCGTTGATGCCCACGGCGAAGCCATCGCCGCCGCCCAGCACATCCGTGGGGTTGCCGGCGCCGTCCGGCAGGGCCGGGAAGGGGAACCAGCTGAGGTTTTCGCCCAGCCCCTCGCCGCTGGTACTGTTGCTGGCCTGGTTCGGCGGCGCCCACTGCCCCATCAGTTCCATCGCGGCCTCGCCATTGCCCATCAGCGCGGCCTGGTCAGCGTAGCCCAGTCCCAGGTAGCCGTCCTGGAACGGCTCCAGGTCGATCAGCTCCTTGAGTCGCGTCCCGGCCTCCACGAAGGGCGCGTCGTTGAAGGTGCCGCTGCGGTCGTAGGCCGCCAGGAAAGCCTGCTCGCCGCCGGCCCGGATGGCCAGGTAGACCCACCAGAAGTGGCCGGGCCATTTCTCCTTTTCGCCCAGCGCGATCGGCGTGATGCCGGCCGCCTTGAGCGCCTTGACCGCGCTCAGGAACTCGTCCCAGGTTTTGGGCGGCGCGGCCGGATCGAGGCCGGCTTTGGCGAACAGCTCTTTGTTGTAGAAGATGCCGACCGCGCCCCAGCGCCACGGCGCGCCGTAGTACTCGCCATCCTTGCCAAACAGCTCGAGCGCCGCCTTGGTGCTGAAGGAATCTTTCCATGCGCCGTTCAGCTCCGGCGCGATGTTGCGTACCAGCTTGGCGTCGGCGAACTGCCACAGCACACCGCCGCCCCAGCTCTGAAAGAGATCCGGCGGATCGCCGGACTGCATGGCCGTGGTCAGGCGCGTTTTGAAGGCTTCGTTTTCAAGCACGGTGATGTCGATGGTGACGTTGGGGTTGGCGGCCATGTAGTCGTTGGCCAGATCCTGAAAGACCTTGGCTTCGGCCTCGATGGTGTTGATGTGCCACCAGCGGACGGTGACCTTGGCGTCACTTACGGGAGCGCTGGTCGCCGGAGCGCTGGTCACGGCGGCGGCGGCGCTGGTCGCCACCGGTACAGCGCTTGGCTGGCCGCTGGCTGGCGGCGGGCTGGCCGTCGGCGTCACGCCGGTGCCGCAGCTGATCAGGGTGACACACAGCACGATCAGGGTTCCGAGGCGGAGCAATGTCGACGTCATTGTTGACTCCTTTTATACACTGTCGATGTTTTGCAAGCGCTTGCAAAAACACTCAAAATTATTCCGGAGGCCCATACGTCCGACGCGGAGCGCTCAGGTTGGACGGTCGCTGGCCCGCTTTGCAAGCGCTTGCAAAGTGGACCGGCGATGCTTCACCAAGGACTGCGCTCCGGCGAGATGGAACGTTTCAACAGGTCGCTGGCCGAAGCCAGACTGGCAGATAGTATGGGGGTGATGGATAATTGACGGCGGAGTGAGTTTTTGTTATTCTTTTGCAAGCGCTTGCGAAAATATAACCGTTTTTTAATCGACTGTCAAGACTCACTTTGAGACTGTGCCGGCACCTAGGATATGGAGAGGACCATGACGCGAAAAAAAGCCGGCGGCCACGGGCCAACCATCTTCGATGTCGCTCGGGCGGCTGGCGTTTCATACTCGACCGTCTCGCGGATCGCCAACAATTACGAGTTCGTCAAGCCGACGACCAGGGAACGGGTCGAGGCGGCGATGCGGGAACTTGGCTACGTCGCCAATGTGCAGGCGCGCAGCCTGGCCGGCGGACGGTCGCAGGTTATCGGCCTGCTGGTCTACGACCTGGCGAGCAGCTATCTGGTCGAGATTGTCCGCGGTATCGATGACGAGCTGAGCCAGCTGGACTACGATCTTATGCTCTCGACCACCCACCGGCGTAAGCACAAGGAGGCCAGCGTCGTCAGTCGGCTGGCGCAGGGGGTGGTCGATGGCCTGCTGATTGTGCTGCCGCGCAATCTTGAAGCCTACGTCGCGGATTTGAGCCAGCAGCACTTCCCGTATGTATTGATCGATTATACGGGCGGCGATCGGGCCAGCAATGCCGTGCGGGCCACCAACCGCGTCGGCGGCCAGGCCGCCACCGACTACCTGGTCGGGCTGGGGCATCGGCGGATTGGCTGCATCACCGGGCCGCTGAGCGTCGGCTGCGCCCAGGAACGCCTGGATGGCTACGCCGCAGCGTTGCAGGCTCACGGCCTGGCGTATGATCCGGCGCTGGTGGTCGATGGCGATTTTCTGGAGCCGAGCGGCCACACTGCGCTGCGCACGCTGCTGACCCTCGATCAGCCGCCGACCGCGATCTTCGCCTCCAGCGACAGTATGGCGATTGGGGCGATCCGGGCGGCCGCCGAGGCCGGCCTGCGCATCCCGGCCGATCTCTCGATCATCGGATTTGATGATATCCCTGAGGCGGCCGCCGACGCTGTGGCCCTGACCACTATCCGCCAGCCGCTCCAGGAGATGGGGCGCATCGCCGTCCGCCTGCTGATCGAGCATATCGAGAATCCAGACCTCCCCTCCTCACATATTGAGCTGCCAACCCGACTGATTGAGCGGAACAGCTGCGCGCCATATCGCGCTGGATAGACAGCCCGACCGTCAGGCTTTGTGCTGGCCGGCGCCGTTTCGCGCAATGGCCAGCGTATAGCAGATGGCACCAGAAGCACAACCTTTGCGAGGGAGCCGGTGAATGCCGCGCTTCAATCGGCGCTGGTGCATGATCCACAAGCGACGGTGGATGGCGGCTCTGGCCCACTAAATGCCCCGTGCAATCTAGACCGGACAATGTGATATTTGTCGCTATATCTCGATTCAAGCTATGTTATAATCGTTCTAGATGTCTGAATCTGGCTAAAGTTTGAAAATTTGATTTGGCGCGAGCCGCGACATCTGTGCGCTGCTTCGCGCTATTTTTTATCAGGAGCAAACCAACAATGGGATTGTTCAATCGAGGTCCTGAGGCGCCAACCCAGGAAGCTGTTCTCGCCGCCCTGGCGACCGTCCAGGAGCCGGAGCTTGGTGGCAACCTGGTGTCCCGCAAGATGATCAAGGAGCTGCAGATTGAGGGCGGGCGGGTCTCAGTCGTCGTCGATCTGACCACCCCAGCCTGTCCGTTCAAGGAAAAGCTGGAGACCGATGTCGTCGCCGCGCTGCAGCAGGTCCCGGGCGTGACCGCCGTGCATGTGGATTTCACCGCCACGGTGCGCTCCCTGACCGGCATCCCCGACAAGGCCAGCGTGCCCGGCGTCAGCCATATCCTGGCGGTGGCCTCGGGCAAGGGTGGCGTGGGCAAATCCACGGTTGCGGTCAATCTGGCCGTCGCGCTGGCCCAGGATGGCGCCCGCGTTGGCCTGCTCGATGCCGATATCTATGGACCCAGCGCCCCGCTGATGACCGGCGCCCGCGGCAAGCCCGGCCTGACCGAGAACAAAAAAATCGCCCCGCTCGAAGCCCACGGCATCAAGATCATCTCGGTCGGCTACTTTGTCGACGATAGCCAGCCGCTGGTGTGGCGCGGCCCGATGATCTCATCGATGCTGCGCCAGTTTCTGTTCGAGGTCGACTGGGGCCAGCTCGACTATCTGATTGTCGACCTGCCGCCTGGCACCGGCGATATCCAGCTGACTCTGGCCCAGTCGATTCCCCTGTCGGGCGCGGTGATCGTCACCACGCCGCAGGATGTCGCACTGGCCGATGCGATCAAGGGCGTGGAGATGTTTCGCAAGCTCAACGTGGCCATCCTGGGGATTATCGAGAACATGAGCTATTTCATCGCTCCCGACACCGGCAATCGCTACGATATCTTCGGCCACGGTGGCGCTCGATCCGCCAGCGAGCGCCTGGGCGTGCCATTCCTCGGCGAGATCCCGCTGGGCATCCCAATCCGCGAGGGCGGCGATCGCGGCCTGCCGGCGGTGACCAACGAAGGCACACACTCGTATGCGCAGTCGTTTCGTGATGTGGCCCGCCATCTGGCCGGGCGAATTAGCGTCGAGACCCTGGTTTAGACCCACCGCACGCCGCTGAGGGTTGGCCGAGCGCTTCACGCTCAGCGGCGCACAACATAGTGGTGAGAAGGCAATGGTATGATCTCTGCTCCAATTACATTTATCGAGCCTGATCTGGGCGATATAGCCACCACAGGCCCGGCCCACGACTCATATGGGCGGCGGATTAACTATCTGCGGGTGTCGCTGACAGACCGCTGTAATTTCCGCTGCTTTTACTGTATGCCCGCCGTCGGGATGCAGTTCGCCCCGCCGCCGGAGCTGCTGAGCAACGCCGAGCTGCTGCGCCTGATGCCGATTCTGGCCCGCAGCGGCTTCGAGAAAATTCGCCTGACCGGCGGCGAGCCAACCCTGCGCCGCGATCTGGTGTCGCTGGTTGAGGCGATGGCCCACACGCCAGGCATCACCGAGGTCTCGATGACCACCAACGCGCTGCGGCTGGCTGAGCTGGCCCGGCCGCTGGCCGCAGCGGGCCTGAAACGGCTCAACATCAGCATCGACTCGCTCGACGCCGAGCGCTTCCGCCAGATCACCCGTGGCGGCGATCTGGCGCGGGTCTGGGCCGGGATTGAGGCCTCCGAGCAGGCCGGGCTGACCCCGCTGAAGCTGAACTGTGTGGTTGTGCGCGGCGTCAACGATGATGAGGTCGTTGAGCTGGCCCGCCTGACGATCGACCGCCCCTGGCAGATGCGCTTTATCGAGGTGATGCCGCTGGTCGGCGTGGCCGATGTCGCCGATGGGGGCGTGGTGCCGAGCGCCGAGCTGATCGAGCGGATCGACCAGGCGCTGGGGATTGAGTTTGTCGGCTGGTTCGGCGCCGATCCGGCCCGCACCTACAAGATTCCCGGTGCGCGTGGCTCGCTGGGCTTCATCAGCTCGGTCAGCGACCCATTTTGTGCCACCTGCAACCGCATGCGCCTGACCGCCGACGGCAAGCTGCACCTGTGTCTGCTGCGCGACAACGAGGTGGATCTGCGCGAGACGCTGCGCTCCGGGGCCGCCGATGACGAGATTGAAGCCCTTATCCGCTACGCTGTTCACACCAAACCGTGGGGCCACGGCCTACCCCAGGGGATCAAGCCAACCCTGCGCGGCATGTCGCAGCTGGGCGGCTAGACGGCCTGGCTCTCACCGCCATCAATAGATCATCTGACTGCTATCCAATCCCAATCTGGAGCAACGTCCATGTGCTTGTTCATCACCGCCGATCTCCAGCTGGATGTCGCTACAACCAACGCCATTGCCCAGGCCATCTCGACGCAGTGCGAGCTGGATGTGTTTGCCGGCGAGGGCCGCTTCGCCACCGTGCTGCACTTTTCCGAAGAACACAGCTGTGCCTGTTCGCTGCTTGACGACTCCGCCCACTGGAAGCATGAGTGCTGGCTGCTCCACAGCGAGGGCTGCGCGCTGCTCAGGGAGGCGCTCACATGGCTGATGGAACATCACGCTGGGGCCTGGACCTTCGAAATGCTCTGGAACGGCGCTCGATCCACGGGCGAACTTCTGATTTCAGCGCCCGAATTGCTGGAGCTGGTTCGGCATAATCAGGTTCGCAACACCATGACCTACCACGTTGTTCCCAGCGCTCCCCCGCTTGAGCATTGATTAGCTCCCTGGTCTTAAACTATGCAACTACCAAATGATCTGCGTCTCGCCCTGGAGCGATCCCTGCGTGGGATTGCGCCCAAACAGCTGGCGACGGTGGCGGCGGAGCTTTCGGCCCGCTACCGTGAGGGCCATGCCCGTGACCAGGCGACCTTTCTGCGCACTCCGCAGGATGTGAGCGCCTACACGGCGACGCGCATGCCGGCCACCTGGGCGGCGGCCTATGCGGCGCTGCACGCCACCGCCAGACGTCAGCCCGACTGGCAGCCCTGCAGCCACCTGGATATCGGCGCCGGCCCCGGCACCGCCGCCTGGGCGGCGACCGCGATCTGGCCAACCCTTGAGCGTATCTCGCTGCTTGAGCGCGACGCGATCATGATCAAGCTCGGGCGCGAGTTCGCCGCCCAGGCGCAGTCGGCGGCGCTGCGGAGCGCCAGCTGGACCCAGGCCGATCTGGCCGGCCAGTGGCAAGTGCCGCCCCACGATCTGGTGACGCTGGCCTATGTGCTGGGGGAGCTGCCGCAGAGCAAACACAGCGCGCTGGTCGAGCGGCTGTGGAGCGTGACGGGCGCTACGCTGGTGATCATCGAGCCAGGCACGCCGCGCGGCTTCGAGCTGCTGCGGGCGGTGCGCGCCCAGCTGATTGCGGCTGGTGCCCATATCCTCGCCCCGTGCCCGCACGCCGCTGCCTGCCCGATGGCGAATGGCGACTGGTGCCACTTCAGCCAGCGGATCGAGCGCACCAAAATTCATCGGGCCATCAAGGGGGCCGAGCTGGGCTACGAGGATGAAAAGTTCAGCTACGTCGCCGTGTCGCGCCAGCCCGCCGGGCCAATCGCCGCCCGCGTCCTGCGCCACCCGCAGAGCCAGCCCGGCCGGATTGGGCTGGAGCTTTGCACCCTGGCGGGACTGCAGCAGCGCACTGTCACCAAGCGCGATCCCGGCTGGCGCGAAGCCCGCGGCCTGGACTGGGGTGACGAGTTGCTGCCGAACGAGGAGCAATAATCGCTCGTCCAAGCTTAATTGTCCACGCCACCCGCCCGCAGGCCCTCGATAAAGAATCACGAAGAACTGATCCCTGATCGCTACAGTATGAGGAGACACCTTCAATGCCTGAACGACGTGAACGAGTGCTGGGCTGTCTGTTTGGAACCGCGTTTGGCGATGCTCTGGCGGCGCCGACCGAGTTTTTGACGTTCGACCAGATTGTGCAGCGCTGGCCGCCGGATGGCCCGGCCGACCTTGATCGCCAGCCGAGCCGGGTCACCGACGACACCCAGATGATGCTGGCGGTTGGCGCGGCGCTGGTTGCGGCGCAGGCGAGTGGCCAGATCACACTTGCAACGCTGGAGCCGGCGCTGCGCAAAACCTTCATCAGCTGGCTGAACGACCCCGAGAACAATCGCGCCCCCGGTATGACCTGCCTGCAGGCCTGTGGCAACCTTGAGCGGGGCCAGCGCTGGCAAGTCGCGACCGTCGCCCACTCCAAGGGCTGTGGCGCCAACATGCGGGTGCAGCCAGTCGGCCTGCTACAGGTAGATGGGCCAACCCGTGCGGCGCTGGCGCAGTTTCAGGCGGCGCTGACCCATGGCCACCCGACCGGCCTGGCAGCGGCCGACCTGACCGCCTGGGTGATCGCTGATCTGCTGGCCGGGGGCGATGTGGCCGGGCTGACGGCCCGCCTGCGCGCCTATGCCGAGAGCCAGCGCGAGATCTACCATGCCGAGTGGCTGGGCGACCTGTGGGAGCAGTTTGGCAGCACCTCGCCGAAAAGCTTTATCGCCCGCGGCTGGAATGAATGTTTCAGCGTGCTGGCTCGGCTCGATGCAGCGCTGATCAACCCTGATGTGACTAGCGACCCATGCCTGGCGACCGGGCTGGGCTGGATTGCCGAGGAGGCGTTGGCGACCGGCCTGCTATGTTTCCTGCTGTACCCCGATGAACCCCGCAAAGCGCTCCAGCGGGCGGCGGCCTCGGCGGGCGACTCCGACTCGATCGCCTGTCTGGCCGGCGCCTTTGCTGGCGCGTACCACGGCATGGCCCGCTGGCCCGCCCACTGGATTGAACACATTGAATATCGTGAGCAGCTAGACCACCTGGCCCAGGCTTTGATCTGAAAAACCTGCCGATAAGAGTTCCGGCTATCGGCTGATGGGACAACGCTGTGTCCACATATTGCGCCTGTATTGCAAGGGATGATCCGGCTCTATACTTGCGTTTCGGCTCATTTTCCAGTATTCTTTCTGCATATGAAAGATACTAATTAGCAGTACATCACGTACTGTATTTTTCTATTATTTCACGAGGAGGCTCACGAATGAGCGACACCATGACCAAACCGGTAACGGTAATTGATGTTCAGACCAGTCCTGTTTCAATTAGCGCTGAAGCAGCACGGCGTCTCCAAGGTCTAATGCAGGAAAAAAACCTTTCTGAGCAGTTTGCTCTGCGGGTTTTTGTGGCTGGCGGCGGCTGCTCAGGCCTCCAGTACGGCATGACTTTCGACGATCAGGTGCGCGAAGGCGATGCCGAATTCGTTGAGAGCGGTCTGCGCGTGCTGGTTGACTCGATGAGCGCCAACTATATGGCCGGTGCTTCGATTGACTATATTGACAGCCTGATGGGTGGCGGCTTCAAGATTGATAACCCCAACGCAGTTTCAAGCTGTGGCTGTGGGAGTTCATTCAAGCCGAAAAATGAATCCGGCGAAGCTGCCCAGGGTGGCGGCGGTGGCTGTGGTTCGGGTGGCTGTGGCTGTCAGTAGGGCGCAGCAGCTGTCGATTAACACCAGATCATAGTGAAGCACAAAACGCGCGGAGACGAACTACTCGTCCCCGCGCGTTTTGAAACACGAGGGCAAACACGGATGCGGGTACGTCCTCAGGTAGCAGGGTGGGTCTTGCTGATCTACACTGGCGTTATTGTTGGGCTGAGTCAATGGCACTTTTCACCTGCCAGTGTTCAGCCGCCGGTGGTTAACCTGGTGCCATTCTGGGGATTGGGCCAGTCGCTGTCAGCCGGCGGCCTGGCAGTCCTGATCAATATTGTCGGGAATATTATTGCTTTCATGCCGATTGGCTTCTTGTTGCCGCTCTGGCATCGGCTAGGCCGTCAAGGACGCAATGTAGCGCTGATTGGGAGTGGCATTAGCACTACGATTGAAGCGCTCCGGTGGATTCAGGGCCAGCGTGTGACCGATGTTGATGATGTGATGCTCAACACATTTGGCGCCGTGTTGGGCTATCTTGTTTTTTGGGTATTGACAAGCCGGATATTTCGCAGTATCAACAACAATAGATCTGAAAACATAATCTAAAGCTTTTGTCCAGCTATTGGACAGCGGATGGCTTTAGTGACTGGATGCATATAGCGATGGTGACCGCCTATATTTTTCGCAGCAACAATCATCATGTGATTACCGCCGCCGTGCGGGCGGTGACTGGCTGCACCGATACGCCACCAGCTGCGGTGAGCTGGAACCCACCTGAAACGTCGCTACTGGACCTGCCACTCCCGCCCCGCCCACCGCTGGCGAGCGCGTATCATATTGCCCCGCCGCACAATGGCTGGGTGGTTGTCTATCCAAATGTGCTGCAGTACGCTCCCTTTGCCGCTGCGTTTTCACGCCAGACCCGCAAATTTACGCTCAGTGTGGTCAACAGACGGATCGAAGCCTGGGATCGTGGGCACCCGGCCCTGACCCCGGATGATCTGCCGCAGATGCTGCTCGATGGCCGCTATTTTCGTGATTTAATACTTCCGCCCGTGCTGGATTGGCCCCAGTGGCTGCATGTTTGGAGCGCCAAGTGGCAGCCAGGGCGTTGAAAGGATGTTAATGTATAAGACGATTCCAGCTGAACAGATTGCCCAACGGTTGCAGAGCGGTGAAGATCTGGTGCTGATCGATATTCGGGAGCCGGTTGAGTGGACTATTGCTGCCATTGAGGGTGCCGAACAGCGGGCGATGAGCCAGGTTAACGAATGGTGGCAAGAGCTACCCAGCGACCGTGAAGTGGTGATTTTCTGCCATCATGGCAGTCGTTCGGCGCATCTCTGCCATGCCCTGGCAACCCAGGCTGGCCTGAGCAACCTCACCAATATGAGCGGTGGCATCGATCGCTGGTCGTTGCAGGTCGATCCGGCAGTCCCACGGTACTAATCCTATGAACACCACGGCCCAGCCAGCGCATCCAGAACCACACGCCCTGTTCAATGATACCGCCTATCGTGAGGGCATCGAGCTATTCAATCGCGGCCAGTTCTGGCACGCCCACGAAGCCTGGGAAGCCCGCTGGCTCCACAGCTCAGGCCACTCGCGCCAGTTTATTCAGGGCCTGATACAAGTGGCGGCGGCCTTAGTTCACTGGCAACGTGGCAATCAACGCGGTCTCCTGCGCAACTGGCATAAGGCCCAGATTAACCTCTCCGCCGTGCCATCGCCGTATGCTGGGATCGATCTGACTGCTCTGGGCGCCTGGATGGACGGCATGGCGACGCACGCAATTACCAATGCGCCAACCTTGGCGCTGGTGCATGATGGTCTTGGCCAGGGTGGTCCATCGAATGAAGCAATATAGGAAGACCGAGGTAGTGTTATGACAGCCACCATTCTTGTTGTTGATGATGAAACTCGTAGTATCGATACACTCCGCCGGGTTCTAGAACGTGAGGGCTATACTGTGCGGGTTGCGCGCAATGGTGTGGAAGCGTTAGCCGATATTGCTGAGTGTATGCCCGATCTGGTGCTACTTGACGTAACAATGCCGGAAATGGATGGCTTCGAGGTTTGTCAGCGACTGCGCGAAAAAGAAGAGACTCAGCTGTTGCCAGTCGCAATGCTGACCGGACTCAATGATGATGAGTCACGAGTCAAAGGCCTGGAAAAAGGCGCCGACGATTTCATCAATAAGCCGTTTGAGCGCACGGTCTTGCTGGCGCGCATTCGCTCACTGCTGCGTGTCCGTCGCCTGACCGACCAGTTGGAAAATACCGAGCGGGTTATTTTTGCCCTGGCCGCCACCGTTGAAGCGCGTGACCCCTACACGGAAGGCCATCTGCGCCGCCTGGCCGAGTATAGCTATGCGCTGGCCCTGGCCCACGGCTGCGACCAACAGCAGTCTCGCCTGATCCGCTATGGTGGCATGCTTCACGATATTGGCAAGATCGGCATTCGCGAGGCGGTGCTGCAAAAACAAGGGCCGCTGACCCCCGAGGAGTACAATGAGATGAAGCGCCACCCTGAGATTGGGGCCTATATTGTCAACCCGATGCGTTTTGCAGGCGCAGTTGGCCCGATGATTTTGCACCATCACGAGCGCTGGGATGGCAAGGGCTATCCGGCCCAGCTCGTCGGAGCGGCGATTCCCCTGGGTGCGCGGATTATTGCGGTTGTGGATAGCTTCGATGCGATGACCACCGATCGCCCCTATCGCAAAGGCATGAGTGAGCAGGACTCGCTGGCGATCTTGCGCGAAGGTCGCGATCAGCAGTGGCAAGGCCATCTGATTGATCTGTTTATCCAGCTGGTCGAGCATGGCGAGCTGCCCCGGATCGATCTGCAGACTGCCACCCGAGGTGAGTAATGCATCCTGACATTCTGCCCCTGTTGCGCTGCCCTCGCTCCCACCTGCCGCTGGAGCTTGCAGCGGCCACCTACCGGTCTGGCCTGGTCTGGAAT
>JACCRK010000295.1 GCA_013813565.1 Herpetosiphonaceae bacterium | reverse complement strand
TTGCCGCAGTGCGCGAGCTTGAAACATGTGGCGCACACGTCTATCTTGCCACGGTCGATGTCGCCGACCAGGCCGCCTTGACGGAGTTTGTTGAACGCTATCACGGCGAAGGCTGGCCGGCCATCCGCGGGGTTATCCACACCGCAGGCACCATTGAGGACAAGCTTATCCGCCAGCTTGACGAGCAGTCGCTGGCGACGGTCATGCGGCCGAAGGTGATTGGCGGCTGGGCGCTGCATACGATCTTCGCCAGCCTGCCGCTGGATTTCTTTGTGCTGTTTTCATCAATGGGCTCGCTGCTGGGGACGCCGGGACAAGGCAACTATGCGAGCGCGAACGCCTTCCTGGATGGATTAGCCGCCTATCGCCACGCCCAGGGGCTGCCGGCAACGACGATTAATTGGTCAACCTGGGCTGGTTTGGGATTTGCCGCCAGCGAAGGGGCGCAGCGACTGTTCAAACACGCGCCCTTCCACAGCCTTACAGCGCAACAGGCGCTTGAGATCCTGCGCACGATCATCAGCCAGCAGCTGGTGCAAACGGCGGTCATGCCAATCAAGTGGGCGATGATGGCTGGCGCCGATAGCGGCGCGGCCAATCTTCCCGCTCTGCTGCGCGATCTGACCCCGCCGCAGCAGAGCGGTGGCGCAGGCCAGGGCGCGGCAGTATGTAAAACGCTCTTCGAGGCCCCGGCCGAGGAACGGCTGGCCTTGCTGCAGCAGTATCTGCGGGAGCAACTTGGGCAGGTGCTGCGCATGAGCTCCGACCAGATCGGCCTGGACCAACCGCTGGGCTCGCTGGGCCTTGACTCGATTATGGGCGTGGAGCTACGCAATCGCCTTGAGGGCGGCCTGGGGCTGACGCTATCGGCAACCCTGGTGTGGAACTACCCGACGATCGCCGAATTGTCGGCCCACCTTGCCGACAAGCTGGGGTTGATTGGTGAGCTAGTGCTAGAGCTGGCAACAACTACCGCCAAGGATAGCTCTTCGCTTGACAAAGCCTTGTCACTCATGGCAGAACTTTCTGACGAAGACGCGCTCAACGCACTGTTGGAAAATAATTAACAGGATTGATGACCACCATGACCAATACATCTCAACGCATTGGAGCCGTATCTGCCGTGAAGCTGGCCATGCTCACGCGCCAAATGCGCTCGGATATTGCTGGAATCGAACTGCTTAATGCCGATCCGATCGCTATTATTGGCATGGACTGCCGCTTTCCCGGCGGGGCCAATAGTCCCGAGGCGTACTGGCGGCTGCTCCACGATCAGGTCGACGCCATTCGCGAAGCACCAACCGAGCGCTGGGGCGAGGATGCCATCCGCGACCTTGGCGCGACGCCGAGTGACGCCGAGAGAGCAAAGCAATGGGGCGGCTTTATCGATCGCGTTGATCAGTTCGATCCTTATTTTTTCGGCATTTCCCCGCGCGAGGCGATCAGCATGGACCCGCAGCACCGCCTGCTGCTTGAGGTTGCCTGGGCGGCGCTGGAGAACGCTGGCCAGCCCCAGCACAAGCTCGCGGGAAGCCAGACCGGGGTATTTGTCTCGATCTATCAGAATGATTTTTCGTGGCATCTTGGGCGGGCTGAGAGCCTGGATGCCTACGGCGTGTCAGGCAACGCCCACAGCCTGGCAGTCAACCGGCTCTCGTATCTCTTCGATTTCCAGGGCCCGAGCCTGGCCATCGATACGGCCTGCTCATCATCGTTGGTCGCCATGCATCTGGCCTGCGCCAGCCTGCGCAGTGGCGAGTGTGATCTAGCCCTGGCTGGCGGGGTTAACCTGATTCTCGTGCCCGCCTCCACGGAAGCGCTGGTGCAGTGGGGAATGCTGGCCGCCGATGGCCGCTGCAAAACCTTTGATCAGCGCGCCGATGGCTTTGTGCGCGGCGAGGGCTGCGGTGTGATCGTCCTCAAGCGGCTCGCCAGCGCTATCGCCGACGGCGACCCGATTCTGGCAGTGGTGCGCAGCACGGCGGTTAATCAGGATGGCAAGACGAATGTCTTTACGGCACCAAACGGGCTTGCCCAGCAGGCAGTCCTGCGAGCGGCCGTGCGCGCCGCCATGATTGAGCCATCGGAGGTAACCTATGTCGAAGCGCACGGAACAGGCACTTCATTGGGCGACCCGATCGAGGTAGAGGCGATCAGGGAAGTGTATGGCCAGGGCCGCACGTCGGCTAACCCATGTATGCTTGGCGCGGTCAAATCCAATATTGGCCATCTTGAGGCGGCCGCCGGGATTGCCGGGCTGATCAAAGCGGTGCTGTGCCTGCACCACGAGGCCATCCCGGCAAATCTTCATTTTACCGAGCTGAACCCCCATATTACGCTCGATCCCGAGCAATTCATTATCCCCACCGCGCTAACCCCGTGGCCGCGCAGCAGCACGCGGCGGTATGCCGCGGTAAGCTCGTTTGGCATGGGTGGCACCAACGCCCACGCCATCCTGGAAGAGGCCCCGCAGTTCCCCTCCAAGGCCATCGAGAGCGCTACGCCTGCCGTGCACATGGTGGTGATATCAGCCAAGAGCGCGGCAGCGCTGCGCGACCTCGCCGCAGCGTATGTCACCGCCCTCGGCAGTCTGAGCCAGGCCGATCTGGCTGATATGTGCGCCACCGCCAGCCTGCGCCGCAGCCACCACGATCATCGCATTGCCGTGGTTGGCAGCACGCCACCCGAGCTGGCGGCGCATCTGGCGGCGTGGCTGGAGGGTCAGGCCAATCCGGCGGTGCTCGCTGGCCAGATCGCCACCCACCGTCGTCCGCGCCTGGCATTTGTCTTCTCTGGGCAGGGATCGCAGTGGATCGGCATGGGCCGCGACCTGCTTGAGCATAACCAGACCTTTCAGACAATGTTCAATGCCTGTGCCGAGGCTCTTGCGCCGTTGATTGACTGGTCGCCGCACGCAGTGCTTACGGCCGAAGACCCGGCATACTTCGAGGATATTGCCGTCATTCAGCCGATGCTGTGGGCGCTACAGGTTGCCCTGGCCGCCGTATGGCGCGCACGGGGCATCACCGCCGATGTCGTGATCGGCCATAGCATGGGCGAAGTTGCCGCCGCGACCGTCGCCGGTGTTCTTGACCTGGCCACCGCCGCGAGGATTATTGCTGAGCGCAGTCGGCTGATGACCCAGGTCGTTGGCCAGGGAATGATGGCGGTCGTCGAGCTCTCGGCCACCGATGCCCAGGCCGCCATCGCGCCATATGCCGACTGCCTGGCTGTCGCTGTCAGCAATAGCCCGCGCTCAACGGTTTTATCCGGCGATCCAGCCGCGCTCGGCGCAGTGATGAAACAGCTGGAGGAGCGCGATATTTTCTGCCGCTATGTCAAGGTTACGGTTGCCTCCCACAGCCCGCAGATGGCCCCGCTGTGCGCGGAGCTGCAACAAATCCTGACGGAAATCCAACCAAAGCCGGGCCAGATACCGCTGGTCTCAACCGTGACCGGGGCCTCGATGCGCGGGGCAGATATGAATGCGCGCTACTGGGCGCGCAACCTGCGCGAGATGGTGCAGTTCAGCGCTGCCGTGGCTGCGGTAGCCGCACAGGCACCAACCGTGTTTGTGGAGATCAGCCCGCATCCGGTGCTGCTGCACGCCATCGAGCAGACTCTGCGCGAACAACATTTGTCCGGTGTCGCCATACCGACCCTGCGCAACGATCAGAATGCAGCGACCATGTTTGCCGAAGGGCTCGGCGCAATCTACGTCCAGGGCGCCACGATTAGCTGGTCGGCGCTCTACCCGGCTCGGCACCGCGTGCTGCCGTTGCCCAACTATCCCTGGCAGCGCGACCGCTTCTGGCCAGAGCCAGCCAAAAACCCGCTGCACGCTCAGCAGCGGCCGACCGGCCGAAAAAAGGGCTCAGGGCACCCGCTGTTGGGCGAGCTACGACTACTGGCCCACGATCCGCAAACCCAGATCTATGAGAGCGCCATCGATAGCTCTGGCACCGCCTATCTGAGCGATCACAGCGTTCAAGGAGTGGTTATCTTCCCTGCGGCGGGCTATATCGAGCTGTGCCTGGCGGCGGGGGCCCGGCTTTTCAGCGACCAGCCCTTCTTGATCGAAGATCTGAGCCTTTCGCAAATGTTGGTGCTGGACCCAAAAAATCCGGCCGTGGTACAAGTCATTGTGGATCAGAAAACAGCCAGTCCTGGAATCCAGGTGTTCAGCCGAGTAGAAGGATCCAAGACGTGGCGACTCCACGCGAGCGCCAGGGTGCGTTGCGGGCATGGTGACGTTCGTGATCAGCCGGAGCTCGCTACGGTTCAGGCGGCCGGTGTTAGCACGATCGACGTCTCGACCCACTATCGAACAATGGCAAGCCATGGGCTGGAGTATGGGCCGGCATTTCGCGCCGTAAAAAATCTCTGGACGCTCCCGGCAGCGGCGCTGGGGAAGCTTGAACTGGCCACGCCGCTCAGGGCCGACCTCGACGCCTACCATATCCACCCGGTTTTGCTCGATGCCTGCTTCCAGCTCCTGGCGGCGGCAGTGGCGGGCGCCGTCACCAACGATGCCGACAGCACAACCTTTCTGCCGGTTGGAGTCGATCAGATCGCGCTGTATAGCCGGCCCGGCGCCGCCGCCTGGGGCTACGTGCGCATGCGGGCTATCGAGCCCGATGAAACGGTGCCCAAAGGCGATGCTTACGTGTTTGATGCTGCTGGCAGGCTGGTTTTTATTGCTCAGGGCCTGCGGATTCAATCGTTGGCGAGCGCAGCCCCCTCGAACCCACCCCACCACGCATTGTACACGCCGCACTGGGAGGCCCAGCAGCTGCCCGCCGAGCAGGTCGACGGTGCCGGAACGTGGGTGATTTTCACCAATGGCAGCGACGTTGCCCAGATAATCCACGCCCGGCTGGCCGATTCCACCGCCCAGGTAGTGAAGGTGGTGGCTGGAGCCAGCTATGCCGTGCTTGAGCCTGATCTCTACCAGATCGACAGCGCCCAGCCTGCTGATTTTCAACGGCTGCTCAGCGACATCCATAGCAGCGATCTGCCGCCGCTGCGTGGAGTAGTCTACCTCTGGGGTCTAGGCGGGCCCAATCCGGCTAGCGCAAGTGTCGAGGACATGATCGCCGCGCAGCAAGATGGCGTTATCGGCGCGCTCCATGTAGTCCAGGCGCTGGCCCAGTCGAACCGCCCCGATGCGCCACGGCTCTGGATTATCACTCAGGGCGCCCAGCAGGTCGATCAGGAGCAGCCGCTAACCGGGATTGACCAGGCTCCTCTGTGGGGCTTCGGGCGCACTCTGCACTTCGAGCAGGCGGACTTGCAGACGACGCTGATCGATCTCAGCCCTGCTTCAGGATCCGCAGAGCTGGAAGCACTGCACTCGGAGTTTACCGCCCCCGGCCTGGAGAAACAGATCGCCCTGCGCGATGGCGGGCGGTTCGTCTGCCGGCTTAGGCGCTGGAAGGCCGCAGATTCGTTTGAAGACTATCTGAGCCAGACCGCTGTGTTCCAGGCCGACGCCAGCTACCTCATTGTTGGCGGGCTCAGCGGCTTAGGGCTGGCGGTCGCAGAGTGGATGGCAACCCAGGGGGCCAGACATCTGGTTCTGGTTGGGCGGAGCCAGCCGACCGCAAGCGCCCTTCAGGCCGTAGAGCGGCTGTCCAGGCTTGGGGTCCAGGTGCTTGTCGAGCAGGCCGATGTCAGCGAAGCAGCGTCGATCGCCGCTGTGTTCGCCAAAATCGACGCAACGCTGCCGCCGCTACGCGGCCTCGTCCACTCGGCGGTTGTGCTTGACGACGGGATGATCGCGCATCAAAATCAAGCGCGGTTTCGCCAGGTCATGGCCGCAAAGCTTGAGGGCAGCTGGAGCCTGCATCTCCACACCTACAACCGGGAGCTTGATTTCTTTGTGCTGTTCTCATCAGCCGCGTCGATTCTCGGGTCGCCAGGCCAGGCCAGCTACGCAGCGGCAAATGCTTTCCAGGACGCCCTGGCCCACTATCGGCGCACGCAGGGGCTGCCCGCCACGACGATTAACTGGGGGCCGTGGGCCGAGATTGGGCAGGCAGCCGCCCAGGACAACCGGGGCGCCCGCCTGGAAACCCAGGGCGTACTTAGCCTCACGCGACGCCAGGGCCTGGAGCTGTTCAGCCTGCTGGTGCAAAGCCAGCCCACCCAAATTGCCATTATTCCGCTCGATCTGGCCAAGTGGCAGCCGCTCCTCGGCATGCCAGGCCAGCCGCCACTGCTGGTCGACCTGGTACGACAGGCGCTGGAGGAGCAGCCGCAGCTTATGGCCGCCCAGTCCGAGCGAACGTTCCGCTTAACCCTGGCGGGCCTGCCACCGACGGAACACCGCGGGCATATCGAGCACTACCTGCGCAAGCAGGTAGCGGAAGTGTTGCGCATCCCCGAGCACCGCCTGGACAGCAGGCAGCCGATCAGCACCCTTGGCATGGACTCGCTGATGTCGCTTGAGCTGAAAAACCGGATTGAAGCCACCGCCGGCGTAAGCCTATCGGCGGTGCGCCTGCTGCAGGGGCCAAGCGTCAGCGAGATGATCGAGGAGCTGCTGCAGGCGCTGGACCACCCGGACGAGACAGTTCAGGTGGTAGGCGTTGCGCTCCCGCTGGTCGCGCTGCAGCCTCACGGCACGCGACCGCCCTTCTTCTGCATCCACGGTGCCATGGGCTACACCTACGGCTACGCCGATCTGGCCCGCGAGCTTGGCCCCGACCAACCTTTCTATGGGCTGGAGGCGCGCGGCCTTGACGGACAGGCCGAGCCGCTGGCCAGCGTTGAGGAGATGGCCTCCTACTATCTTTCGGCCATCCGCACAGTCCAGCCGCTCGGCCCGTACCTGCTGGGCGGCGCGTCATTCGGCGGCGTAATCGCGTTTGAGATGGCCTGTCAGCTTCAACGCCAAGGTGAGAAGGTCGGGTTGCTGGCCATGATGGACTCGATCAGGCCCTCGAGCACAAACGCCAGCGCAGCTGACATGGATGATGTCCGTGTGCTGATCGAATCGGCAAAATTCATCGGCTACTTCTTCGGCACCAGCCTGATCATGAGCGACGAAGAGCTGGCGCGGCTGAATCCGAACGAACAAATTGATTATATGGTGGCTCAGTACCAGGCCACCGACTCGTGGCCGGCCTTTATGGACAGCGCTCGAACCCGCTCGTTCCTGAAGGTGTTCCGCGCCATTTTACAGGCCAATAAGCTCTATATGCCAGGGCAATATCGCGCTACAATCACCTTTTTTGGAGCTAGCGACGGTCTTCCCGAGGGCTTGATGCCGCCCGAGTTCCCAGAGGGCGACCTTGCTGCGGCCTGGGAGGAGTGCAGTACAGAGCCGCTAGTGATTTATAATGTGCCCGGCGATCATGTGACAATGGTTAAAGAGCCGAACATCCGCGTGCTTGCTAGCTTAATGCGCTATGCGATCGACCTCGGACTTAATTAAGGGATATTTTCGATGACCATAGGAACAATGACCCAATGGCTGGCTATTCCGCGCCCCAACCCGCGCGCACGTCTACGCTTGTTTTGTTTTCCCTACGCCGGCGGCACCGCAGTAACCTATCGTGCCTGGATGAACGATCTCCCGGCCGATATAGAGATCTGTGCTATCCAGCTGCCAGGCCGCGAGTCACGGCTTAGGGAGGCGCCATTCGAGCGCATGACCGACCTGATCACTACGCTTGGCGAGGTGCTGAAGCCATCCATGAGCGTGCCGTTTGCCTTTTTCGGCCACAGCATGGGCGCGCTGGTGGCGTTTGAGCTAGCCCGCTATCTCCGCCGCCACCAGCAGGCAGCCCCGCTGCACCTAATGGTCTCCGCCCGACCAGCGCCGCACCTCGCCGGCGGGGAAAACAACCATCCGGCGGTACCGCTCTATCAACTGCCCGACGCGGAGCTGACCAAGGCACTCGTAAACCGCTACAATGCGATTCCGCAAGCAATTCTCAACGAGCCGGAGCTGTTGAGCCTGCTGCTCCCGACTATCCGGGCCGATTTTACCCTGCTGGAAACATACGAATTCGCCAACGAGCCTCCGCTGGAGTGTCCAATCTCGGCCTTTGGCGGCCTCGGCGACACGCTTGTCTCCGAGCACGATATCGCCGCATGGCGTGAGCATACCGATAGCAATTTCAAACTACGAATGTTTGAAGGCGATCACTTTTATCTGCGTCCTGCGCAGACGGCACTGCTCCAGGCCGTCTGCCAAGACCTGATGCGCACGATCATCCATGTGTACTAGCAGCCGCACGTTCATCTTCGTAGCCATGGAGACACCATGCGTCTGACACTGTTGACGTGGGGGACACGCGGGGATATCCAGCCATATGTGGCGTTGGGAACAGGTCTGCAGGCGGCGGGCCACACCGTTCGTCTGGCTGCACCTGCGCTTTTTAAGGACATGGTTATCGAGCATGGGCTGGAGTTTTTTCCGCTGGCCGGAGATCCGCGCCAGATGATTGCGAATGAGACTACCAACACCAGGCTGGAGACCCGCAATCCCCTCCAGGCGATGCGGCATATCACGCAGCTCTTTGCGCCGCTGATCGAGCCCATGCTCGACGATGGACTGAAGGCGTGCGCTGGGGCTGATGCAATTATCTATGGGCCGTTTGTCTGGGCAGGGGCGCATAT
This sequence comes from Herpetosiphonaceae bacterium, assembly GCA_013813565.1. GTDB lineage: Bacteria > Chloroflexota > Chloroflexia > Chloroflexales > Herpetosiphonaceae > JACCRK01. The sequence goes on along the minus strand of JACCRK010000295.1, from coordinate 12,390 downwards.
CGCCGAGGCGCTTGATGTGCCATGTATGCTTGCGGTCTTGTGCCCGCTCTACCCCACCAGCGCATTTCCAAACCCGATGACGGTGCCCAATTCCAGCCTGGGCGGTCTGCTGAATCGCTCAACCCATACGATGTCGCTGAAGTGGACGTGGTTTCCGTATCAGCGCGAGATCAACCGCCTGCGCCACAGCCGCCTAGGGTTGCGCCCGCTCCGATTCGCCGGGTCGATGTACGGGGCGTGCGAGAAGCGTCTGCCGCAGCTTATGGGCTACAGCGCGCACGTCATGCCAAAGCCCAGCGACTGGCCAGAGTGGGTGCATGTCACCGGGTACTGGTTTCTGCCGCCGGCACCAGCGTGGCGGCCGCCGGCCAAGCTCGTCGCATTTCTGGAGGATGGCCCGCCCCCGCTCTATATTGGGTTTGGCAGCATGCATAGCGCCAACGCGGAGCACGATACAACAGTTGTGCTTAAAAGCTTAGCGGCGCTCAAACAGCGCGCGATTCTCACCAGCGGCTGGGGCGGACTTAGGCCCAGCGATCTATCCGACCAGGTCTTTATGGTTGACGCGGTGCCGCACGACTGGCTTTTCCCACAGATGCGCGCGCTTGTCCATCATGGCGGCGGCGGCACGGTTGGCGCTGGCTTGTGCGCCGGGGTGCCATCGGTGATCGTGCCGTTCTTAGCGGAGCAGCCGTTTTGGGGCCATCGGCTCCATACGCTTGGGGTCAGCCCGCCGGTCATCCCCCATCAGCAGCTATCGGTAGGGGCGCTGACCGCAGCCTTGAAGAAGGTTATCCACGACGAGCGCATGCAGCAGAGGGTTGCTGCCCTGGGCGAACAGATTCGAGCAGAAGACGGTATTCACAGCGCGACCACAATCATAGAAGAGCAGGCGCAGCAGAGGCTCACAGCCAGGTTCTAGTCCCCTGGCCGTGCCACCACAACCCGGGACGGCACGATCGCGTGGCCTAGTCGTGGCGCGAGCCCGGCGCTGCGATACAAAGCGCCAGCAGAGGCTAGCGGCGTTGACTGGGTCCAAATCGTCGGTTTTTACACGGCTCAAGCGGATCATTCAGGTTTGTTTATATGAGGATATTCCTATGGCTGTACCCCCGAACCCCGTTATTATCCCTGGCCCAACGCCCTTGCCGATCATCGGCAAACACGGCAATTTTGTGCTGCAGTTCCTCCGCGATCCAATTAACTACATGAACCACGTCTACAAACGCTACGGCCCGATTGCCGGCTTGACGAAAAATGATCCGGGGGCGGTGTTCGCCTTTGGCCCGGAGTATAACCGCCAGTTTCTGGCCAACGCGGATATTTACCATATCCGTGGCTCGCTGCTGTTCCCGGCCCCCGAAGACTCGGCCCCGCGCCAGCTTGATGCCGGTCTGACCAACATGAATGGCGACAAGCACCGCCAGCAGCGCCGGTTGATGATGCCGGCCTTCCAGCGCAAGCATGTTGAGACGTACTGCGAGGATATGGTCACGATCACCCAACACTTTTTGGATCGTTGGCGGCCTGGCGAGAACATCAACCTCTCGCGTGAGATGCAGATGATCTCGCTCTATATCGCCAACAAAACCCTGCTGGGCTTTGATGCGATTAAAAACCCGCGTAAGCTCGATATTGCTGCTATGATCAAGCGCTGGCAGGAGATGATCACCTCGCCGCTGGTGATCGGGTTGCCGTTTGATCGGCCAGGCATGCCCTATCGCCGCGCCCTGAAGCACGCCGAAGCAATGGTCGCCTTCCTGCGCAAAACGATTGCCGACAAACGCGCCAACCCCGACGAACAGCACGACGTGCTGGCAAACCTGATCAAAGCCCGCGACGAAGACGGCACCGCAATGACCGATGTCGAGCTGATCGGCCAGGCCACCCTGCTGTTTGCGGCTGGCCACGAGACAACCGGCAACTCGCTGATCTGGACGCTGATATTGCTAGCCCAGCATCCTAATGTTATGCACGATCTGCTAGATGAGCTTGACCAGGTGCTGGGCGGCGCGGCCCCAACCGTAGAGCAGCTTAACAAGCTGCCTTTGCTGGATAAAGTGATCAAGGAGAGCCTGCGCCTGTTCCCGACGGTCTTTATGAGCGCCCGCAAGGCAACCCAGCCGTTCCAGCTAGGGCCCTATGAGCTTCCGGAGGGGATGACGGTGATCTTCAGTGAATATATGACCCACCGCATGCCCGAGCTATTCCCCGAGCCAAATCGCTTCCTGCCGGAGCGCTGGAATACGATCGATCCCTCGCCCTATGAATATCTACCCTTCAGCACAGGCGCCCGAATGTGCCCAGGCGCGACCTTCGCCATGACCGAGTTGAGAATTATCCTGGCAATGACGCTCCAGCGCTACCGTCTCGCTCTGATCCCCGGCACAGTGATTAAGCGCCAGATGGCGGTAACACTTTCAGCCAAAAGCCCAATCCCAGCGACTGTTCACAAACAAGATCGACGCTTCAGCCAGACCTGGCTGCGTGGCAATCTCCATGAAGTCGTCGATTTAAACTACTAAGCATACAGGAGGAGAACCTTATGGAACCAATTATTCGGGCGATCGATGTCTACAAAACCTATAAAACTGGCAAGGTCGAGGTCCACGCCCTGCGCGGCCTCAACCTGGAGGTTCAGCGCGGCGAAATGGTCGCCGTGATGGGACCCTCTGGGTGTGGCAAAACTACTATGCTCAACTGTTTATCAGGCATGGATGAGATCTCGTCGGGGCAGGTGCTAATTGAAAACACTGAGCTGCGCACCCTGAACGATCGGGCGCGGACAACCTATCGTGGTAAAAACATGGGATTCGTCTTTCAATTTTATAATTTGCTCCCGGTCCTCTCAGCGGTGGAGAACATCGAGCTGCCACTCTTGATCTGCGGGGTCAAGCCCAAAGAGGCGCGAAAGCGGGCCCTGGAGGCGATTGAGCAGGTTGGCATCGGAAAATGGGCCGGCCATCGCCCGGCCGAGCTGTCGGGCGGCCAGCGTCAGCGGGTGACGATTGCGCGGGCCCTGGTCAACCAGCCGGCCATCGTCTGGGCCGACGAGCCCACCGGCGACCTTGACTCGGATACCGCTGACGAGATTATGGCCCTGATGGTTGATCTTAATCGGCGCAATCGCCAGACCTTTGTGATTGTGACCCACGATCAGCGCATTGGCGATATGTGCAACCGCATCATCCGCATGCGCGACGGCGTTGCGACTGGCGAACACGAGGACGTCATAGTGAAGGACGCGCAGCTGGTCGCGTAGAATCCAGCGTTTGCTCAACCTCGCTGTAAAGAAAGGATAAGGTAGTATAGTTGGAAACCCTGTTCGGCATCCCGATGTCCACACTTGCTCTGGTAATGCTGGGGATTGTGGCCTGTATCACGGTTATTATTGCGCTGATCGCGCTGAATAATCGGGTTATTTTTAAACTTGGCCTGCGCAACATTATGCGCCGCCCCGGCCAAAGCCTGCTGATTATCGCCGGTCTTACGCTGAGCACAGTGACGATCACCAGCGCTCTGGGAACCGGCGATACCCAGGCCAGCTCGCTGCGCGCCCAGGCAACCAGCAGGCTTGGCATGATCGATGAACAGATTTTGGGGCCGGTGCAAGGCCCGCTTGGCAAATCATCGCTGACCCAGGCGCAGTACGACGAGCTGAGCGCCCAGCTGAGCGGCGACAGCCAGATCGACGGGGTTGCCCCGCTATTTAGCCGTAATTTGGCCCTGACGGCACCTGCCGCAGGCCAGGGCGAACCGATCGCTAGCATCTTTGCTACCGACGATCGCTATGAAAAGGGTTTTGGTGGCTTTCTCGGCGACGCGGACACCCCCGCCCCTACCCTCGCCGCGCTGGCCGATGACGAGGTGTATATCAACGACCATGGGGCCTTAGCCCTAAACGTGAGGGCTGGCGATACGATCGAGCTGCACACCAGCGCCACGCCGGTCACTATGCGGGTAAAGGCGATTATTCGTAACCAGGGGCTGCTTACCTCCGGCGGATCGGTGGTTGTCATGCCGCTTGAGCGCGCACGGACGCTGTACCAGGCTCCCGATGAGCTTTCGGCCCTGCTGGTCTCAAACAGCGGCGGGCTCTACGATAGCGTGGATGCCAGCGAGGCGGTCACGAAGCGCGTGCGGCTGCTGGTGACCAAACCTGAGATCGCCGAAGATATTCGCGCAATGCTGGCAACCCCAGAGGCCCTTGCCATGCTTGAGGCCCGGCTCAAAGAGCTTGAGAAAGTACAGCCGCCGAACAAGCGTTTGATCGAGCAGGCGCGCATGCTGCAAATCGAGCTAAAATCGCCCCAGGCCAGCGATCAGATGCGCAGTGTGCTGGCCGACAATGAGTTCGCTGGCTGGCTCGGGTCGCTGCCGCTGCCCGGCGACGTACAGGCCGAGCTTAGCACCAACCTGACAGCCTTATCGCGGTTCCAGGTCAACGACGAAAAAGCCCGCAGCCTGGCGGAGGCCGAACTCCAGGGCAGCATTTTCTTCAGCCTATTCTTGATTGTCGGCACCTTCTCGATTATTGCCGGGCTGCTGTTGATTTTCCTGATTTTCGTCATGCTGGCGGCTGAGCGCAAATCCGAGCTGGGCATGGCGCGGGCTATCGGCATGCAACGCCGCCATCTGGTTCAAGCCTTCCTATCCGAAGGCGTCAGCTACAGCTTGTTCGCCACCCTGCTGGGGGTTGTGCTGGGCATTGGCGTCTGCTGGGTTATGGTGAATATCCTGGCCGGGGCGTTGAATCACTTCGAGGTCACGACATCGCGGCCTGAGATCGATCTCCGCTTTGCCGTCAGCCCTTTCTCGATCGTTATCGCGTTCTGCCTGGGCTTGACGCTGACCTTTTTCACGATTGCCTTCTCGTCGTGGCGGGTAAGCCGCCTCAACATTGTCGCGGCTATTCGGAATTTGCCGGATCTTGAAACAAACCCGCGCCGCTCAAGCATCATCTGGCGCTTAGTGCGGGCACTGTTTGTCCTGATAATGGGCACCAGCTCGATTGCCGGGGCCTACTCGGTCAAGCAGATGCCGGTGCTCTTCTCCGGCGTTTCATTTGTGATTATTGGCCTGGGATTGCTGCTTAGGTGGATCATTCAGCGCACGCCCTGGCGGCAGAACACCATTACCGATCGCGTCATCTATACCGCGATGGGGCTTGGGCTGGTCTTGCTCTGGATGTTCCCAGCCCTCTGGCACCCGCTCTTCCAAAGTGCGTCGTTTGATGTGGGGGCGGGCTTCTTTATTGCCGCCGGCCTGTTTGCGGTGCTTGGCGGTGTCTGGCTGGTGGTTTTCAACAGCGACCTCCTGCTGGGCCTGCTCAATGTGATCTTCGGACGGTTTGGCTCGCTGGCGCCGGTCATGAAAATCGCCACGGCCTACTCGCTGATGTCGCGCTTTCGCACCGGAATGACCCTGGCGATGTTTGGGCTGATCACATTCCTGCTGGTCACATTGTCGATTATCAACACAGCCAACACAGCGGTCTTCAACAACCGCACCGGGATCACCGGCGGCTACGACATTGTAGCGACCGTGGATCGCGAGAGCGCGCTTGATAATTTGCAGGAGGCCATTCGGGCCCAGTCAACGCTCGACGCCAACGCCTTCTTGGTGGTCACGGCAGCATCCCAGGCGCCCTACGAGATCCGTCAGCTTGAGTCGTCCAAGCAGGCCTGGCAGCAGTTTCCGGTGGCGGCGGTCGAGCCAACCTACTACGAGCACGTTGCCAGCAACTTCTCCCTGACCCGCGTTTCGTCGTTCGCCGACGACGCTGCCGTGTGGAAGGCGCTGCGTGAGCGCGATGACGTTGTCCTGCTGCTCAGCACCAATGTGCCTTCGCGCCAGTTCCACATCAAACCACAGGGCTACTATGAAGTTGAAGGCGGTTTTATTGAGGACCCGACCCTGCCGCCGTATCAGATGGAAATTCGCGTCCCTGGCACCGAGCAAGTCCGCAAACTGCAGGTCGTCGGTGCCCTAAAGACGCCCTACACCCTGCCTTTCGTCGGCATCATGACCAACAAGGCAACCCTGGAGGCCCTGACTGGCACGGCAATCAAGCCGAACCTGTATGTGCTGCAAACCGCGCCGGGCCGCGACAGCCTTGCGCTGGCCCGCCAGCTGGAGCAAACATTCCTTACCTCGGGCTTGGATGCGACGGAGATGAACAACACGATCACCCAGGTACAGGCGGGGAATAACTCGATTAACAGCCTCTCGAAAGGCTTTCTAGCCCTCGGCTTCTTTGTCGGCATCGCCGCCCTTGGCGTGATTGCCAGCCGCTCGGTCTATGAGCGGCGACAACAGATTGGGATGCTGCGTGCGCTTGGCTACCAGGGACGCATGGTCTTGTTGGCGTTCCTGGTGGAGTCCAGCTTCATTGCCCTGCTGGGCTTGGCACTCGGCACCTTTCTCGGCGTTTTGCTTGGCTCGAGCATTGTTACCGAGCTGGCCAGGCAGATCGGCGTGGGGCTGACTTTCAGGCCGCCCTGGAGTGAAATCCTGACGATCGTCGGAGCATCGTATGTGTTCTCGCTACTGGCAACCTATATGCCGGCCTACAAAGCCTCCAAGATTTATCCAGCCGAAGCTTTGCGCTACGACTAGCGCCGGGTTTCTATTCTGAGGAGTACCTATCTATGACCACCAGCGTAGCGAAGACCAGGACTGTTCCTGGGCCAAAGCCAATCCCAGTGCTTGGGTGGCGAGCTAACTTCTTACAATTCATGCAGAGTCCGCTCGGGTACCTGGGCAAACTGAACCAGCAGTATGGGACCATCGCTGGGCTGGTGGAGAACCATCAGAGCATGATTTTTGTTTTCAGCCCTGAATATAATCGTATCGTGCTGTCCGACCAGGAATTGTTTCACAATATGAGCCTGAACAACGGCTTTTTTCCCATCCCTGAAACTGCGGCCATTCGCGATCTCAACACGAACCTGTTTACAATGAACGGCGAGGTGCATAAAAAACACCGCCGTCTGGCGATGCCGGCCTTTCACAAAAACATCATTGAGCGCCACCGCGATGAGATCGTGGCGATTGCCGAGAGTACAATTGAGGGCTGGCAGCCCGGCAGCATCATCGACATCTATCAGCAGATGAGCCAGATGACGCTGCGGATCGCCATCCAGTCGTTCCTGGGCGTTGACACGACCAAGTATCTGCACAATATCGACGATATGCTGGCCCACTCACTGAATGACCTGTTCAAAAAGTCGGTGTTGATGTTCCCGGTCAATCTGCCAGGCACACCCTATCGACGGATGCTCGACAACACCGAGCGACTTGGCGCCCTGATCCGCGAGCTAATCGCCCAAAAGCGGGCCAATCCCCACGATCACCACGATGTTCTGGCCATGTTGATCGAAGCGCGTGATGAGGATGGCAGCGCGTTAACCGATACCGAGCTGCTCGGGCAGGCCCACATTCTTATCAGCGCTGGGCACGAGTCAAGCACCAGCACCCTGACCTGGGTGCTTTTGCTGCTCTCGCAGCACCCGGATATTCTCGCCGATGTGCTTGATGAAATGGATAGCCTGCTTCATGGCGCTGCGCCGACTACCGAGCAGCTTGGGCAAATGAAGCTGCTTGATAATGTGATCAAAGAAAGCTTGCGCGTGCTCTCGCCAAGCAGTGTCGGCAGCCGCGTCAGCGCCGATGAATTCGAGATCGGCCCATATCACTTCAACAAAGGCACCCTGGTGACGGTATGCCCGCACATTATCCATCACTCCGCTGAGATCTACGACGACCCGTATACATTCCGGCCATCGCGCTGGGAAACCATCAATCCTTCGCCATATGAATATTTACCCTTCAGCGCCGGCCCGCGCCTGTGCATTGGTCAATCGTTTGCCATGATGGAATTCAAGATTACGCTCTCAATAATCTTGCAGCGCTATCGGCTTACCGTGGTGCCAGGCGCCGTCATCGACCCGGTTGTCAAGCCAATCTTATCGCCCAAAACTGGCGTGCCGATGATTGTGGCGCACCAGGATCGCCGCTTCAGAAAAACCGATATTCGCGGTACGATCCACTCAATGGTCACGCTTACAGAAGCGTGAGCGCGCACCAGCCTTTGCGGACGAGATCGCTAGACACCGCGCCGACATAGAGCCAAAAGCCTTTCAGTCAAGGACGTTATATCTGGCGGAATAGACGAGGAGAACATATCATGATTGATCGGCCTCTGGGCGCTATAGAGCAGCTAAACTGGCTGATTGAACAAACTGCAGCGACCAATGTAACCGCGTTCGCTGAAGTATCCGGCCCGATTCTGCCCCGGCTTTCGATCGCGCTGGATATGCTGCAGCGGCGCCATCCGCTGCTGCGCACCCATATCGTGCATACTAACTTCCGCGCCCCGAGGTTTCGCGCCGGAGTATCGCCGATTCCGTTCCAGGTCGTTGATGCTGAGTCAGCGGCGGTCGTCGGTGCGGTTGAACACGAGTTGAATAGTGCGTTTCCCGCCGCAGGGCCGCTCGCCCGCTGCGTAGTTCTGCGGCACACTGAAGACACCGCAACGATCATCCTATCCTTTCAGCACACGCTTGGCGACGGAATGTCCAGTGTCACGCTGATGCGCGATTTACTGGAGGCGATCGCGCAGTCCCAGGATGGAGCGCCATCGCCAGCGCCGCTGACCCTGCGTCCGGCGGTCGAGACATTTCTGCCTGCGGCTGGGCGCGGCCTGCGCGGCATCGTCAACATCGTGCGGATGCTGGCCCGTCAAAGCAAGATGGATACGACCGCAGTCACCCACGATGGGCAGGCTGCCCATGACAAAGTCCACACAGCGATCGGCTCCTACTACCTTGAGCCATCGCTCACCCGTGCGTTGGTGGCAAAAGCGCGCAGCCATGGGACCACCGTTCACGGGGTCCTGTGCGCTGCCGTCTTTCTAGCGGTGGAGAAGGATTTTGCGCGCACGGAGGCTGTGCCATTATCCTGCGTGGTGCCGGTCGATCTCCACGCCCGCGTCGAACCCACCATTGGCGAGGAGCTTCTGCTTTTTAACGCCCCGGTGACAGTTTACTACCGTGGGGGCAGCGCGCGCTCCGTGTGGGAAGTTGCCAGCGACATCACTGGCAAGCTTAACGACAGCATCACGCGCAACGAGCACTTTGCCGGCCTGAGCCTGATGCGCCTGGTATCCTCGCTGCTCGCCCGCCGTCGGGCCAAACCAAACGGTGAACAAGGCATGCAGGAGCTGGTCGCCAAGACCGAGGTGCCAACATTTTTGTTCAGCAATCTCGGCGCGCTGAAAATCAACCATAGCTACGGCCCAATCACGTTGCACTCGTTTGGGTTTGCCGGTGGGCTGGCGTTTACGATGGATCTCGGGTGCTATATCGCCACACTGAATGATGTGCTCTGCTGGACGTTTGTCTGGAAAGAGCCACGGCTCTCCCGAAGCCACATCGATCGGATTGTCACCTGGTCCCTGGAGCTGGTGCGAGAGGCTGTTTCAGCGTAGCAAGGCGCCGTTCTAACGTAGATCAGTACTACTAAGGAGGAGTTCGATGCCCGTCGAACCATCGACCGACCGCTATCTCGGGCCAGCAGAGCGATTAAATCTCTTCAATGAAGCGCCCCTGGTGGCCAACATCGTCGTCTTTGGCGAAGTGTCCGGCCCGCTGCTGGACTATCTGCCAGCTGGTCTGGCGGCGCTTCAGGCCCGCCACCCGCTTTTGAACATGCGTGTTGTCCAGCAGCCCGACTCAGCGCGCTTTACACCGCAATCGTCACCGCTGACGATCCGGGTGGTTGATGGCGATCCGTCGATTGTTACCAGCGAGCTTGACCGTGAGCTGAATGAGCCCTTTAGCGCTGATGGGCCGCTGGCCCGGTGCGCTGTCGTGCGCCATGCGCCGGATCGGGCAACGCTGATCGTATGCGTCCATCACTCGCTCGGCGACGGGATTGCCAGCACTGCCCTAATCCGCGACCTGCTGCAGGCGGTTGCTCAGGCCAGCCAGGGGCAGGCGATCGATCTGCCGCGGCTGCCGCTTCGCCCCAGCGTCGAAGCGTACCTGCCGGCAACGCTGCGGGGCTGGCGGATTTACCCCAGCATAGTACGAATGCTGGCCCGCCAACACTTCAAGAAATCGACATCCCTGCCATACGCCAGTGAAAATGGGCAGCAGCCTCTGCGGATTGCGTGCAAAACGTATCGGCTCGAGCAGGAGGAAACCCGCCTGCTGGTGGCGCAAGCCCGGCGCAATGGCACCACCGTCCAGGGCGCACTGTGCGCGGCGCTCTTTCTGGCCATCGAGAGCGAGTTAGGCCCTGAGGGCGTTCCCCAGTCCTGTGTGGTGCCGGTCGATCTCCACGCCCGCGTCGAGCCGACAATTGGAGAGGAACTTCTGCTCTTTAATGCTCCGGTCACCGTTTACTACCCCAAGCGCGAGCAGCGCTCTTTCTGGAGCGTGGCCAGCGAGGCGACCAGTAATCTAGCCCTGGGCATTGCTCGCAACGAACATTTTGCCAGCCTGTTCCTCACCCGCTTTGTAACCTCCTTGCTTGCGCGCCAGATGGCTGGCCCAGATGGCAACAAGGCTATGCAGGATATGGCCGCCAAGACGCGGGCGGCGCTACGAGCCCCAACATTTCTGCTGAGCAATCTTGGATCGCTTAAGATCGACCATAGCTATGGGCCGTTGTCCTTGCATTCGTTTGGGTTTATCGGCAGTCTTTTTTTCACCACCGATCTTGGCTGCTGTATCTCAACCCTGAATGACGTTCTCGTATGGAACTATGTCTGGAAAGAGCCGCGAATGTGCCGCAACCAGATTGATCGCATCGCCAGCCGCGCCTTGGAGCTGGTGCGGCAGGCTCTTGCGCTCCAACAATAGCAGGTAGGGCCGCTCCGACGTTTGGTCGGCAGCAAATCCGTCAGTAGAAACATGGAGGAGGATAATGCAAGCTTTATTCTGTAAATTGCCATGGACTCCTTGAAATCTGTCGGTGTTAAGCGGCGTCAAACGCCAGGTAGGTCTTGCCGGTTTCCCACTCCTCGCTGATCTCCATCAGGATCGCGCTGACTAACCTGAGGCACGACGCCTCGTTGGGAAAGATGCTCACCACCCGTGTCCGCCGGCGGATCTCTTTGTTCAGCCGCTCCACGCCATTCGTCGTGCGCAGCAGGCGCCGGTGGGCGGCTGGGAAGGCGAACACGGTCAACCCTTCCGGGATCGCGGTCTCCAGCCAGGTGCTCAGCCGCGGCGCGGTTGTCGCGTATTTCTGCACCGTCTTGGCCAGCAGCGCCGCCGCCTCGTGCTGGTTCAGCGCCGTAAAGATCGCCCGAATGTCCGCCGCCACCTCGGCCCGCTGGTCCTGGCGCGGCACGTATGCGCCAGCGTTCTGCTGGAGGTGGAACTGACAGCGCTCGGCACGCCGCCGAACACCGCCCGCCGCGCCGCCTGGAGGCCAGCGTGCGCATCGCTGATCACCAGCTGGACGCCGGCGAGACCACGGACCACCAAGCCTTGGAGGAACTGCCGCCAGTGGACCTCCTGCTCGCTGAGCGCCACGGACACGCCCAAGACCTGCCGCCGGCCCGCCCGGTCGACGCCGGTCGCGATCAGCACCGCCGCGTCGCGCACCTGCCCATCCTGGCGCACCTTTTCGTAGCGGGCGTCGAGATAGACATACGGCATTTCGCCCAGCGGACGGGTCCGCCATTGCTCCAAAAGAGGGTCCAACTGCGCGGTGGCGCGGCTCACCTGGCTCGACGACAGTTCGACCCCGCACAGCTGTTCGGTGATGGCCGCGACCCGGCGGGTCGGGTGCCCTCTGGGCGACGCCCTGGACGTACATTTCGGCGAGGGCGAGGGTCAGCGCCCGTTCGCTGCGCAGCCCGCGCTCCAGGGCGCTCGGATAGAAGCTGCCGTCGCGCACCTGCGGCACCGCGAAGGTGATCGCACCAACGCGGGTAGTCATGGTCTTCGGCTTGAAGCCATTCGCATACCCGCGCCGCTCCGGGGAGCGTGCGTAGCGGCCGACGCCGAGATGCTGTTGGCGTTCGGCCTCCATGGCCGCGTTGATGACGGTCCGCATGAGATCGGGCAGGACATCCAGGCCCTGGCTGGCGATCTGTTCCAAAAGGGCCGGCGATAGCGTACAATCGTGCTGGGTGGTCATGGGGTGTCTCCTTGTTGTGTGGTAACTCCAAGGATACTCCATGGCCACCCGGTCGTTGACTCGGAAGGGGGCGGGCCTCCAATTTACAGAACTAACCATACACTATCCTATTTCACAATTAGCCAAAGATCATAGTCAATCTTATATAGATTTACCCACAGCGTTGTCTATAGTTGTTGAGAGAACAAAATCATATTGCAAAACACCCGAGGGAACAGAATATCTACCTCTATT
>JACCRK010000291.1 GCA_013813565.1 Herpetosiphonaceae bacterium | reverse complement strand
CCATTCCAGAAGCGTGAACAAAACGTGAATTGCCGGATTTGAATCCGCAATTCTCCACCCGGTCTTCGCCGCAGGGCATGGGCAACGTCCCTGGAAATCCACTGGAGTGTCACCGTCCTCTCGCCCTGGGTGGGGCCGATAATGGTCATTGCTTCTGCCACAAAGCAGTGGGCAAAGGCCGAATTGAATGCTATTTCCGGCTATCTGAAAACTTTCTAGACACTGGGGAAACGCCACCGATTACAACTATCTACAACTATCTCGGTCTGGCTCTTTCCCTAACTGGGCCAAGGGACGTTGCCCATGCCCTGACCCTCCCAATCCTTGAAATTGACAAATCCTCTGATATCTGGCAGTCTATACACCAACGATATTCAATAGTTGCCAAAACTCACCAAATCCTAATGTATCTATGAATTTGTAGATAGTATGTTGAGTGAATTCCAGAAGATCCAAGGAATTATCAAGTTCAAGCTTGCCTCCACTCAACCTTCGGGTACTACTATAAACTACTCCTCTCCCAGTATAAACCCACTACCGATGGTATGGTTTGATGCGTTGCCTCAACGGTGGATTTATAAGTTTGATGCTACTTTAACGATTGATCTGCGTGCTCTGGGCAATGCACTTTATCTAGCACCTACAACAATGGTATAAGGTTCCCAATCAATCCACACTAGAAATACAGCCCTATAGCTGGTTTTTAAATCGCCTCTAGCGTGTTGGTATGCCCATCAGAGTTCTACAACAAGTGACTGGAGGTGATCGCTAGCAGCATAACGAGGGTAAGCAAAGTTTAATTGGCTTAGCCAAGCCCTTAATCATGGGCAATATCTATGTCGTGAACGTACCAGTCTTTATATAGTGAAAGGATTTATATGAGTCAACTCAAAGCCAGCAGTCGGCCAAGCGTGTCTATGATTGTGATGGGAATCGTGCTAATTGGTATTGCCGCCTTCGTTTTATATGCCCCCTTTGAAGCTACTCTCATGGTCCAGGCATTGCTCCCCCTGGTGCTTGGAATTATCATTGTTTTGATTGAGGTGACAACCAAAACAATGCTGCTGCTTATCGCTGGCAGTCTCCTCAGTGGCCTTGGAATTGGCTTCCTTCTCAACGCCACCACGTTTACAGACTCAGCGTCCTCAATCAGATTAGGAGTGCTGCTGCTCTCGTTTGCCTTCGGCTGGTTTCTGGTGGTGATTATATCCAAGCTGTTTATGCATAAGACCGATTGGTTGTCACTTATTCCAGGTGCTATTTTTGCTGCATTTGGCGGTGCGCTGGTGGCAAACATGATCTCCAGTGATCACATGACCAATCTAGACCGATTGTTCGGACTCTTCCGATTCTGGCCTGCTATTTTGGTTATCGCTGGGCTAGTTATTATCTTCAGGCAAACCAGAGCATAACCTGCCACTCGCTTGAACTTCTGCTGCACTTACCCCCACTAATGAAGAGGCTCACTATGACACATACGGCAACTACTATCCAGGATTGGTTGATCTCATATCTTTCACAGCGTATGGGGATTGAAGCCCACGAAATCGATACCCGTGAGTCGTTTATCAATTATGGACTATCTTCAATAGAAGGGTTGAGTCTGATTAAGCAGCTAGAAGAGTGGCTGGGTCACTCACTATCGCCGACTCTGGCCTGGGATTTTCCTTCAATCGATCTTTTGGCACGCCATCTGGGGACAAGCCAGGTTTCCGCAGCTCAGAACATTCGGACAGCACCTATACGCGACGAAAAAGATGCCATCGCCATTGTTGGGATGGGGTGTCGATTTCCCAAAGCGCAGGATCCGCTGGCGTTCTGGACCATGTTGTGCGATGGGGTTGATGCAATCACTGAAGTCCCTGGCGATCGCTGGGATATCAATGCGGTGTACGACCCCGACTCAAGCAAGCCAGGCAAAATGTCCAGTCGCTGGGGCGGCTTTGTAGAAGATATCGATAAATTCGATGCACAATTTTTTGGTGTCTCGCCCCGCGAAGCCGCCCACCTCGACCCCCGGCAGCGCCTGATCGCGGAGGTTGCCTGGGAGGCGCTGGAGGATGCTGGTATTCCGCCCCTAGGCCTGGCCGGCAGCAAGACCGGCGTATTTATGGGCACCCTGAGCGCCAACTATGGCACCATTCTGTTTAGCTACTATCCGCAGATTATTGAGGTCTACTCCGGCACTGGCAATGGCGATAGTGTGGTAGCTAACCGACTGTCGTATTTCCTTGATCTGCGTGGCCCCAGCCTGGCGCTCAATACAGCCTGTTCGGGAGCGCTGGTCGCCGTGCATCTGGCCTGCCAGAGCCTACGCACGGGCGAGTCAAATCTGGCGCTGGCTGGTGGCGTCAATGTTATTCTCAAGCCTGACGACACTATTTTCTTTACAAAAACCGGGGCGTTGTCGCCCGATGGGCGCTGTAAGGTGTTTGATAGCCGGGCCAATGGGATTGTGCGCAGCGAAGGCGCCGGAGTCGTGGTCCTCAAACGACTGGCCGAAGCTATCGCCGATGGCGACCCAATTCATGCGGTTATTCTCGGCAGCGTAATCAATCAGGATGGGGCGAGCAATGGCATTATGGCCCCCAGCGGTCAGGCGCAGGAGCAGATGTTGGCGCTGGCCTATGAGAACGCTGGCGTATCACCGGGCCAGGTCCAGTATATTGAGGCCCATGGCACCGGGACAGCCGTGGGCGATCCGATCGAGGTAAATGCCCTGGCCGCCGTGCTGAACATCGATCGACAGCCGGGACTTCGCTGTGCCCTCGGATCGGTCAAAACAAATATCGGCCACACCGAGTCCGCCTCTGGCATCGCTGGATTGATTAAGACTGTCTTTGCCTTGAAACACCGCCAGATACCTGGCAACCTGCACTACCAGGAAGCCAACCCCCTGATCCCGTTTCAAGATATTCCGTTGTTTGTGCAGGAGAACCTTGGCCCCTGGCCAGCTGAAGACGCCCCGCTGATTGCCGGGGTTAGCGGTTTTGGCTTCTCTGGGACCAATGCGCATGTTGTGCTGACGGAAGCGCCTCAGCAGCACCTGCCCGACGTTAGCGATCCGGCCGACCAGGTCTACCTGCTGCCCATTTCTGCACGCAGCCCGGAGGCGTTACGGGTGCTGGCGCAGCGCTACCAGACGATGCTGAATCAGGACTCGGCCCCAGCGCTGCGGGACATGATCTTTACGGCGGCGGTGCGGCGCAGCCACCTTGAGTACCGCCTAGGCCTGACGGCCCATTCCCAGCCCGAATTAGCCGCCTTGCTTGAGGCCTATCTTAACGGGGAGGCCCGTCCTGGCCTTGCGCAGAGCACCCGTCGGCTGGACCGCCAGCCAAAGGTGGCCTTTATTTTCTCCGGCCAGGGATCGCACTGGTTTCAGATGGGCCGCGAGCTGTTCGAGAAAAAAGCGGTTTTCCGGGCGGTGATGGAGGAGTGCGACCGGCGGCTGCGCCAGCATGTGGACTGGTCGCTGCTGGAGGAAATTGCCGCCCCCGAGGAACGCTCGCGACTCGACCAGACCTGTATTGCCCAGCCAGCAATTTTTGCGGTTCAGGTCGCGCTGGCAGCGCTGTGGCGATCCTGGGGGATTATGCCAGATTTGATCATTGGGCAAAGCGTCGGCGAGGTCGCGGCAGCCCATGTCGCTGGAGCGTTAAGCCTTGAAGATGCTATCAGGGTTATTTTTCATCGCAGTCGTTTGATGCAACAGGTTGCCGGCCAGGGTAGAACAGCGGTGGTTGGACTGCCACTGGAGCAGGCGCGCCTTGTGCTGGCGGGATGGGATGACCTGCTCTCGGTGGCCGGGAGCAGCAGCCCGGCTTCCAGCGTGCTCTCAGGCGACCCTCAGGCGCTTGAGCGGGTGCTCAAATCGCTGGAAAAACAGGGCATCTTCTGTCGATTCCTGAAGGGAGTCGATATTGCCTTTCACAGCCCGCAGATGGACCCATTGAAGGATGAGTTGGTTCGCTCGCTGGCCTCGATTCAGCCTCAGCCGGCCACAACACTAATCTTCTCGACGGTCACCGGAGCGATGATCGAAGGCAGCGATTTAGATGCCGCCTACTGGGGCGATAACTTGCGCCAGCCATTTCTGTTTACCCAAGGGTTTAAGCACGCTCTCGATCAGGGCTATACCACCTTCCTGGAGGTTAGCCCGCACCCCGTGCTGTCGCCTTCAATGCTGGAGTCGCTGGCGCATTTCAAGAAAAAAGGCGTGGTCGTCCCCTCGCTACGCCGGAATGAGCCAGAGTATGCAGCCCTGCTAGACTCGCTGGGAACATTCTATACGCTCGGCTCGGCGATCAGCTGGCGCGATGTGTATCAGAATGCCGGCCGCCACGTGGGATTGCCGCTCTATCCCTGGCAGCGTGAGCGCTACTGGTTCGATCAGCTGATTGAGGCGCAGGATGTCTCCTGGCTGAGCCGCCAGTTTGGCGCTCCCATGCAAAGCTCCAGCTATAAAATCGCCAGCGGCCACCCGCTGCTTGGTGCCCATGTCCCGCTGGCCTATCCGGCCGGACAACACCTGTGGGAGCTCGATCTCAGCGCATCACGGCCAGCCTACCTCAGCGATCATAAGGTTCAGGGCATGGTGGTGCTGCCTGGCGCCGCCTACCTGGAGATGGCGCTGTCGGCCGCTCAGGAGGCCTTTGGCGCCGGATCGTACAGCTTGGAGGAGGTGGCCTTCAAGCAGGCGATGGTGCTCTCGCCGACCAAAATGCGCCGGATTGAGGTTATTTTTACCCCAGAGTCGCTGGACAGATCGCTCTTTCAGGTCTTTAGCTGCCCAAGCGGTGAGGCCCAGCCCGGCCAGACATGGATGCTCCATGCCGCCGGCAAAATCCTGCATTGTCCGGCGGCGCCAAAACCCGAGCCGGTCTCCCTGCAGTATCTCCAGGCCCGCTGTCAGGAGTCGCTGCTCAGCGCGGATCACTATCAAACCATGGCGCAGCGCGGTCTTAACTATGGGCCGGCTTTTCAGGCGATTAAGCATATCTGGCGGCAGGATGGCGAGTCCCTGAGCCAGCTCCAGCTGCCCGCCGAGCTAGAGCACGACCTCCCGGCTTACCAGATCCATCCGGTGCTGCTTGATGCCAGCCTGCAGGCGGTGGCTGCCGCTGTGCCACGGGCCAGCGCCGACGCCGCTGAAGACACTCGCCTGCCGGTTGGGATTGCCAGCCTGAAGCTCCATCGTCCGCCAGGAACAGATCTGTGGTGCCATGCTAAGCTCCGGCCTGAGTCGGACTCAGCGGGCGATATCCGCGAAGCCGACATTGATCTGTACGATAAAGCTGGCAACCTGGTGCTTGAGATCGCCGGGCTGCGGCTCCAGCGGCTGGAGAGTGTCAATGCGGTTAAAGCCGGCAGTATTGACGAGAGCTTCTATGAAATTCAGTGGCAGATTGATCAGGCCAATCAGCCGTCAGCCGCGAGCCATTTCCCCGCTGCCTCCCAGCTGCTCCATGATATTGAGCCGCTGGTTGGACAGCTTTGCGCCGAGGTTGAGCTGGACTATTATGAAGAATCGCTGATCGCCTGTAGCAATTTAGCCGCGCTCTACATGCTGAATGCGCTGCGCAGTCTTGGCTGGGACCTCAGTCAGCCGGTCACAACCGATGCGCTCAGCCGCCAGCTGGGGATCGCCGTTCAACACGAGCGGCTCTTCAAGCGGATCCTGGAGATTCTCCAGGAACAACAGTGGATCGTCCAGGCCGATGCCCGCTGGACCGGCCTGCAAACTCCCCCGCAGGAGCCGACCACGCAGGTATGCGCGACCCTGATCGAGAAGTATCCCGCCAATGCGTCAGTCTTCAAGCTTGTGCAGCGCTGCGGAGAACAGCTCGCCGGCGTTCTGGCTGGTAAGGTCGACCCGCTGCAGCTCTTGTTCAAGGATTCGCTGATCGAGGGGGTCTACTCTGAGTCGCCGCCGATCAAGGTCTTCAATCTGCTGCTGGCCGAGCTGACGGCTCTGGCGCTGGCAAGCCTCCCGGCCGATCGCACCGTCCGGATTCTGGAGGTTGGGGCTGGAACTGGCAGTCTAACCGCTGCGCTGCTGCCGAAACTGCCCGCGCAGCAGACGCTCTACACCTTTACCGATGTCTCACAGATCTTCCTTTCACGGGCCGCGCAGCAGTTCCAGGAGTATGATTTTGTTCAGTACCAGCTGCTGGACATTGAGCGTAGCCCGCTTGAGCAAGGTTTCTTCGCCCAGCAGTATGATCTGATTGTGGTGTCGAATGTTCTGCACGCCACCAGCGACCTTAGCCTGACGTTGAGCCATATCAAGCAGCTGCTGGCTCCCGGCGGTATGCTGGCATTTCTGGAGGGCGCCGGACCGACCCCGTGGATGGATGTGACCTTTGGGCTGACGAGCGGCTGGTGGCGATTTAGCGATTTCGACTTGCGCCCAGCCTATCCGTTGCTCTCGCAGACCCAGTGGCTTGATCTCCTCACCGAGACTGGCTTTATGGATGTCGCCGAGCTGACCCACGGGGGAGCCAATCGCTCGCAGTTTATTGGCTTTGCCCGCGAGGCGCAGGCGCTGGAGGAAAAGGCCGCCCCGCAGCCGGCTAAGGTCGGGCAGCCGGGCAGCTGGCTTATTTTTGCCGACCGCGAGGGGGCTGGCGAGAAGCTCGCGCAGCTCTTCCAGTCGCGCGGAGAACCGTGTGTTGTGGTAACGGCAGGCGACAGCTACGATCAGATCGACCCTGACCGCTACCAGATCAACCCTGACCTGCTGGAAGATTTCCAGCAGCTGTTTAAGGATAGTATCCAGCCCGCCCGCCCAACCTATCGCGGGGTGATTCATCTCTGGGCAATCGATAGCGTGAACTCCGACGACATGAACCTGAACACCTTGCACGATGCCCAGCGGCTGGGTTGCCGGTCGTTGGTCAACCTCATTCAGGCCCTGGTTGAGGCGGAGCAGCAGCAGCTGCCGCGGATTTGGATTGTGACCCGAGGGGCGCAGGTGGTGGCCGACAACCAGCAGGCCATCACGATTGCCCAGGCTCCCGTCTGGGGCCTCGGGCGGGTGCTGGCGACTGAACACCCCGAGCTGTGGGGTGGCATCATTGACCTTGACCCCTCGAATCCCGCCGATGAATGTCTCTGTCTGTTCCAGGAAATCACGGCCACCGCAGTCGGTGAGCAGCTTGCGCTGCGAAAAAACCAGCGCTATGTTGCCCGCCTCCTGCGGGCCAGGTTTGATGTGCCGCCCGTTCAACACCTGCAGTTCCGCGCCGATGCGACCTATCTGATTACCGGCGGACTCAGCGGGATTGGCCTGGAGATGGCCCGCTGGATGATCCAGCAGGGTGCGCGGCGCCTGATCCTGATCGGGCGGACTCAAATTCCGGCCCGCTCGCTGTGGAACCAGCTGGATCTGGAGGAAAACAGCACGCTGGCAACCAGGATTGCCGCGGTCAAAGAGCTGGAGGCCCTGGGCGCCAGTGTGCATCTGGTCTCGCTGGATATCAGCGATGAGGAACAGCTCGCCATGTTTCTGGCCGAGTACAGCCAGCAGGGCTGGCCGCCGATCCGGGGTGTCATCCACTCGGCCGGCCTGATCAAAGACCAGCTGTTGATGCGCATGGATCAAGAGACCTTCGATGTCGTGAACCGCCCGAAGATTATGGGCTCGTGGTTGCTCCATCGGCTGCTGCGCAAATCACCCCTCGATTTCTTTATTATGTTCTCGTCGGCAACCTCAATTATGGGCATGTTTGGTCAGTCAAACTATGCCGCCGGGAACGCCTTTATCGATGCCCTGGCCCACTATCGGCGCTCTCAGGGCCTGCCAGCCATGAGCATCAACTGGGGCTCGTGGGCCAACACCGGCATCGTCGCCCGCATGGAGATTAATGAGCAGCTGGCCCAAAGCGGCGTTATCGGCATGAGCTCTGAACAGGGCATCCAGATTATGGCCCGTTTG
>JACCRK010000349.1 GCA_013813565.1 Herpetosiphonaceae bacterium | reverse complement strand
GCATGATAAAGAATAGCTTTTTGCTCCGTAACAAACGACATGATTATATTGACTGTTTCAATAAATAGATATATTCTCTGAGGATACTGTATGAGCCGCCTGCGCACACTCTTAAATATTCATGTCGCCGAGTGGACACCGGCATTGCTGCTGACGTTGAACAACGCCGAGCTGGATGGGTTAGCCCAGTTCATGGGGATTGCCAAGAGCGGAACCAAGGACGCGAAGATCAGCCGCATTCTCGCGGCGGCTGACCTACGGCTCACCCTTAGCACCGTAACTGACCAGCAACAGCTCGCCAATAGCTCCCGCTTGAAGGAGCTGCGCGCCTTCGCCCAGGTTGCAGGTACCTACCGTTGGAGTACGAAATATGGTATTGCTGGCGGTCTGCTTCAGTGGCGCAACGATTGCCGACGCCGTGGCCAGGAGGTCTATCATCAGGCGAGGCAAGACGCCCGGACCCAACCCATTCAGTTAATGATGCCTATCGAGGGAGCATAACCATGCCACGACCCCAGGAACGAACGTATAGCACACATGGCCGTGCAGGCTGTGTGCGGCAGGTTGTGAGCCGCGCAACGGGCCAGCCAGTCAGCATCTACCACGCCGAGCAGGCCGGAATCAGCGCCAGCGATCCATGGGTGACCGTCTGTGAAACCCACGGAACCATGGCCAGCCATCGGTCATTGCGCCTTGCAGAAAAGCATCTCCCAACTGGCGGCTGGTGCGAGGCATGTATGCAAGCCCCAGATCCAACCCCGGAGCCAGCCAAGGAGGTGCAGCGCCGACGGCCAGGCGCTGGCCGTCGGCCTAGTCTTCTGGTTGCTGTGACCGGAGGATCAGATATTCGGATGGGGAAAGACCACTACGACAGTATGGGCCGCCCGGAATGGATAGAGCTTGCCTGGAATGGCCGGGACGTGATTTTACGCCCCGCCGCGCAGCCCGAGAAGCAGCGGCAGGGCATTTATAAGGTTGAGCGAACGAGCGCTACCGGAGGCGGAATTAATCCAGGAGCATTTCTGTCCGAGCATAACATTCCCAATGGGCGCTATAAACCAACGTTTAAAGGCACAACATTGCGATTCACCCCGGCCCGTGATGAGGAGGCGGGCGATCAAGGAGCACCATGAATACCCAGAATTTACTGACGGTTCCCCAGGTGGCCGAGCTGTGCAAGGTATCGCAGGAAACAATTCGACGTGATATAGATCTCGGTCGTTTGACCCCAAGCTTTCGGGCCGAAGGGAAGCAACGGAAACGGCACCTCATGACCATGGAGGATGTAAAGGCGTACCAAGCCTGGCGCACAAAGGAGTACGGAGAAGAGTTTGACGAGGCATAACCAGCCGGAGAAGCATCAAACGATGAACACTACGCAGACCCGCAGTAGTGCTGGCCGACAGCGGAGCGGCTGCGCCGGACATCTCCCCAGGCGCATCATCTCCAGGTGGCCGCGCCGCTGGCGCGGAAGGTGGCGCAGGCCGAGCCAGAGCCTGCTGGAGCAGGATAGCCGTTTGTACGCGATCGCCAGCTGCAGGACGCACAAGCAAGAAGAAGGAGCATTAATGACCTATCAAGAACACCATGCCGCCGCCCGCGCCGCCATTCGGCGTCAATTCGAGGATCGGTCCTTGCCGGTCGAATTAGTCATTGACGCCTTACTGTTGCCCGCCCACGCATACCTACGCCAGGAAGCGGCCTGGGCATTTGAGCAGGCGGGCCGGGGCGTTATCTTCATCGATTACCTACCCCTGATGCGTGATCAGGATCAAGTCACGGGCTTTGTGGCGGCGGTGGATCTGGGGCTCTTTGCCCAGCTTGGCGATGACGTTCACCAGGCGGTGGTGGCAGCGGTGGCCGCCTACGACCCGGCGGCGCAGTACGTGACCGCCGTCATTGTCCCCAACTATCCGCCACAGGTGATCACCTGGCCGCAGCCCTCCGCCCTCAACGATCTGGCTGCAACGCTCAATGCCGCGGCCGACGCCGAGGATGCACCCCGCGAGGTGCAGTGGCAGCCGCTGGAGATGCTGCCCACCTTCGCCTTCATGCTCGATGACACGGTGGAGAGCACCGAGGATCAGTTGATTAATCTGACCCAGGCGCATCAGCGTCCGGCATCGATGGACGATGCAACCATCCTCCGGGCCGAGCGCGTGTATACGGAGCAGCGTGAGTACCTTGACCTCTACGCCCAGCAGTTCCAGCGCTGGCAGGCTGAGCGCCTGACGCCGACTCAGAAACACGAGATCACCCGCCTGGTCGGCGTTGTGCGGCGGATGATCACCGTGACCGACCAGATTCTGACGTTGATCGCGGACATCAAGCCGCACACCATCGACGCCATCATGCGGAAAAGCGACGTGGAGCTGGGGCTGGAGGCGGTGCTGGACCAGCGACCTCCCCCACGGCGGCGCCGGAGATGACGAGGCAAAGCCAGCAGTCATGCCGCCACGACCACCCATGTGCCCGCGATCGCCAGTTGCAGGGGAACAAGACAAGAAGCACCCTATTTCAGGAGGATTACTGCGCTATGACAAACGAAGATAAAATCCAGGAGTTGCTGCTGCAACTGCGGCACCTGGTGCAGACGCTGAAACCTCAGGCCGAGCCGTACCGCGTTGGCGATTATGAACTGACCAGCAGCCTCATTGCCGCTGCGGAAGCCATCATGAGCGGCATTGTGGATGAGCGCGTATTATTGGCGCTCGATATGCTGGCCGAGGTGATGCAGTCTGATCTAGAGGATCTGCCAGCAGATACGACGCCGGTAGAGATCACGCCCACAACACGCACGGTCTTGTCCGCATAAGGGCGAATTACGCGGCCCGCCGCATTGAGGCCGCTCAGGAGTGGAGGTGCGGGATGCAGAGCAAAACCCGCCAGCATGCGCTGAGAATCCGTGATGCGTTTCTGCGGGCGCACTGCCTATGGAGGACGAGGGATGGACACGATGATACCCCAGACGGCGATGACATTGTTTGCGGCGATCGAGATTCTGGCCACCGGAACCGAAGGGCCGGAAGACCGGCTACGGAGTGCCTGGATGCGACTCCAGGCGGTGCAGGCAACCGCGCTGCCCGAACGTCTCCAGCCGCGCTATCATGACCTGCTCCAGCGCCTGACGACGCTGCTGCCGACCGCGAGCGAGCCGCGCCCGCTGCCCGTCTCACGGCTGGATTATATCGAGGTCTCGACCGCCCTCTGCACGCTCTATCGCCAGCTCTGCTGGCCGTAGGATGCACCGTCTTGGTGCTGCTGCTTCACGCATGCGCATGTTCCAGGAGCAGGGCAGAAGGAGCGCGGATGATCGTTCCGTTAACGTGTGCGAGGAGAGCCACTTGACCACTGATGAGCAGCCCAAGCGCGGCGGCCGCCGGGAGGGTGCGGGCCGCAAGCCCACACTGAAGCCACTGAAGGCCGTGCGGCTGCATGAGCCCGTCGTGCGTGATGCGCTGGCTGCAGTGACCGCCCATGAGCGGGAGGTGCTGGAGGAGCCGCTGTGGAGCCAGGAAGAGATGATCGCCGAACTCATCCTGGCCGCGTACGATCAGCTCCTGAATACGCAGGTTGAATATACGGATAATCAAACCGCGCTTCCCGTGCGGACACGTGACTCTACGGATACTCAACCACAGACCGCACAGACCGCACAGACCTCTATTGAATATACAGATAATCAAACTCCCGCGCCGATTCGCGCAGCGGCACCCGAAGTCTACCAGCTCCGCATTGTGCTTGTGGACATCGAGCCGGAGATCTGGCGCCGCGTGCTTGTTCGCAGCGATGCGACGCTCGAGGATCTGCACGATATCATCCAGATCTGCTTTGGGTGGGAGGACTATCACCTGCACCAGTTTGGGATTGGCGGCGGGGAATACGGCGATGGCACGGCCGATGAGTCGATGCCGTTGACACGCTTGGGATTACGCGCCGGGTCATCCTTCGGGTATGTCTACGACTTCGGCGATCACTGGGTCCATGAGGTCGAGGTCGAGGCGGTGCTGCCGTTCAGCACCAGCAAGCGCTATCCGCAGTGTGTTGCGGGTGCCAGGCCAGCACCTGAGGAGGACTCGGGCGGGGCGTGGGCCTATATGGAAAAACAGCGCCGCTCCGAGCGGGCGAAAGCCGCTGCCAGGAAGCGCAAGCAGGCCCGCGGAACGTCGGCGACAGCGAAGAAGAAGCGGAAGCCAACCGGCCCGGTCTACGACCGTGCGCATATCAACCGACGGCTTACCGCCTGGGCGGCTGGCGATGATTTTTATATGGCGGCGTAGCGATGTCAAGGGTACTCGCGCTCATTGTGCAGATTAAGCCGCATATGATTAATGCCATTATGCTGAGTCTATTCACCACAAGAGAGGATTTAAAATGCCAATACCACTCCTTACCGTGCCAGAGGTGGCGGCATTATGCCAGGTGTCGGAGAGTACAATTCTCCGCGATATTGAGTTCAAGCATTTGAAGCCACGTTTTCAAGCAGGCGGTGAGCAGCGCACGCGGTACCTGATGACCCAGGAGGATGTGGAGGCCTATCAAGCTTGGCGCACCACGACGACGGCACCACTCCTTACTGTGCCGGAGGTGGCGTTTATCTGCCACCTATTTGAAGGGATGATTCGCCGCGATATTGAACGTGGGCATTTAAATCCCAGCTACCAGGCAGGCGGTGCGCAGCGCACGCGGTACCTGATGACCCAGGAGGATGTGGACGCCTATCAAGCCTGGCGCAGGGCGGCGTATGGCGATGACTACAATGCGGCATATGCCAGAGACATCCCACCGAAGTAGCACTGTACGGAGCAACGGAACGGAAACGGTCGCTTTCCGTTTTCGTCGCTGTGCAGAGTCAGCAACCCACTGCTAAGGAGCCAGGATGTGAACGAAAGTGTCATATTAGGGTATACCCTAATGATACATCATTAAGCATGACACTTTAGCGTCACTATAGCACACTCAGCCACATCATCCCCAACACATACTTGCAATGACTCTGGCCGATGTGTATCATAGGCGCCAAC
>JACCRK010000272.1 GCA_013813565.1 Herpetosiphonaceae bacterium | reverse complement strand
ATCGATCGTGCGGAGGGCCCGTTCTGTCGCCTTGGTATAGCTATAGCGCTCGATCTCAACCCGCAGTTCAGGCGGCATGGCGGGAAGGGCCTGCTGGGCGCTCGCGCTCAGGGCCTGGGCCACGACCGCCTGCTGGGCGGGATCGTGGAGCGTATCAATTGGAACGATAGCGCGAACAGCGCCCAGGCGCGCCAGCCGGGCCGCATTCCACTGATGATCGACGTGAAACGGCAGAATAACAGCGCCGCCACAGCGGACCTGATCGGCCTGCCAGGCCTGCAGCATCTGATAGCTCGTCCCATTGCCGCCATGAAAGAGCCAGGTCAGCTGGTGCTGTTTGCTCAGCTCCAAGGGTTTGATGTATGGCCGGGCAATCCACTCGCCGGGCCACTCCAGCGTATCGCCGCCGGTGGTGACCACCACGCTGCCGGGCCAGCCTTGGGTAGCCTGAACGACCGCATCACGATACTTCGCGGCGGTCTCGCTGCCAAACGTGATATACAGGACGGGGTCGGCCAGCGGTGGGAGCGGCTCGCTGGGAAACGGATACTGGGCGAGCGGGCCAATATAGGTATAGGAATCGTCGGCGGTCTTAATCGGCGCCAGCGACGGCAGATCAGCCAGCAGCGTGGTGTCGCCGGCGATATAGTCGCGGAGATCGCGCCACCCGGCGTGGCCGTGGGCGCGGGCATAGGCCTGATAGGGCCGGGCCCAGGCGCGAAAAAACCATGGCGCAAAGAGTGGCATGAGCCGATTGGCCAGCCGCCGCCCGGCCAGGCGGGTCAGCGGATGCTTGAGCGGGGCGACCAATGGCCCTGCGTAGACTTTAGTGACCTGGGCATTGGCGAATGCGACAACTGGGATGTGCTCAAGCGCCGCCGCCAGGCGCATCGAGTGGCGCCAGTCAAGCAGGACCAGGCGGGGCTTGAGCCGGCGCAGCAAGGCGCGGTCGTGGTCGATGGCCTGGCGAACAACGCTGGTGGACAACGCCAGGGAACCCTTGTTCAAAGCCTTGCCATCAATATTCAAGGGCAGATCGATCACCTCGTAGCCGTTGGCGCGGATGATCGATGCCCACTTGTGGATCTCGCCGGCCACGCTAACGGTATAGCCGCGCTCCTGCAGCGGCCGGGCCACGCTGAGCGGTCGCGTAAGGTGCGCCAGGGCATTGCCGGAAACCACCAGAATATGTTTCACAGCCCGTCCGTTCTACTTCACCGTGATTGTCTCGGATGCGATAAACATGGTGCCGTCGAAATCCTCGGCAAAAAAGCCGACCAGATACTCGCCTTTGGGCACGAAGGCCTCCTCCCAGAACAGACCATCGGCGCCAAACACCAGGGTTTCGCCGTCGCGGCGGGTGAAATCGGCCTCGCCATCCTGGCCGCTGGTGATCCACTGCTCCGCGATGGTAAAGCTATCGCCGCGCTTGGGCGTGATCTCGCGCATTGGGCCATTGCCATCTTTGCCCGAGTAGCCCAGCACCTGGATCAGCTCGCCATCGCTGAGGACCAGCATGGCCCGGCGCGATGTCTTGCCCTTGGCGGTCTTGTAGCTGCCCTCAACCGTGTAGGTGGCCTCCTCGGGGGAGGCGCCGAAGCTGGCCGGGCTAAGCTGGGCGATCACCGATTTTTTGCCATCGCTCAGGGCGAAGACGCTGCTATCCCACTCGAACTCGATCGCAATCTTTGTAGCGCTGCCCCAGTCGGGATAGAACACCCCGTCAGCTTCCCTGGTCGCCTCGGGGTCGAGGTAGTCCATATCGACCACCCGAATATCACCGGTCTTGAGGTCGACTGAGCCGATAAAGATATACAGAAAGGCAATGTTGGCGCTGGGGACACTGCTCTCCAGCAGCACCGGCTTGCGTCTGGTCACGCTGCTCGCCGACAGCGTGACCGGGGCGACGGTGATCGGCGCGGCGCCGGGGGCGGCCACCGCGCTGTCGGGGGTTGTGTCCGGGATTGGCGCGACCTCATCGATGCTGGGGAAGGGCTTTTTCTTGTAGTGAAAGGCCAGAAATTCATCCCACAGCGAGTCCTGCACGAACCTGCTGGCGACGGTGGCGTACGATTTATAGCCGGCGTCGCTAGCGGTGTAGAGCTTGGAGTTGGGGAAGTGAATCGAGATCCCGGTCGATCCCTCTTTTTGCGAGCCGTGCTTCTCATCGATCACGGTGCGACCGATGGCGGCGATCAGATCGTCGGCGGCGGCGTTGACGGCCGGATCATCAACCTTCTTCTGGAGCAGCCGGGCGAAGCTGCCCAGGTCGATATACGGCTTTGGCTCATCCTCATCAAACACCGACTCAAACGAGCGGGAATAGCGTCGCGCCGCCGCCACATCCTTCTGCGTCACCTCGACCAGCGTCCGCAGCAGGCGATCGAGCGCGTCGATCAGATCCGGCATTGTCGCCAGGTCGACGCTGGTCAGCGTGATCTCCTTGAGCTCCTCGGTGGCGACATCCTCGGCGGTCAGGCCCTGGCCGTTCTCGTAGACACGCTTGACATATTTGGCGCGGGCGTCATCGTCGAGGATCTGCTGATCCTGCTCGATATAGCTGTCGACAATCGCGGCGGCCAGCTGATCTCCGCCGATCTCGGGGCTGTCGGCCAGGCGGCCCAGAAAGGCGGCGTAGGCCCAGCCGAGGGTTGGCTCGACCTCCTGGGAGGCCACCGAGTAGCGGGCGTAGGGCGCGATGGCGCTGTAGACCTCGATGCCGCTCATCAGACAGGCATCAAAGCCGATCAGTTCAAACTGGCCAATCGTCGTCTCGGCCAGAATCGCCTCCAGAGCCTCGCCCATCTCCATCAGAAACAGCATATCGCCGAAGCTCTCGGCCAGCGGAATGTCGTGGCGGCCCAGCGTCGATGGCTCGGAGTCGCCCCAGCCGCCGGGCCAGCCCGAGCCGTGGTCGGACATAATCAGGACATAGCGATCGGCGGGATAGGTGTTGGCGGCCCAGACGACAAAATCGATCAGCGTATCGGCATCGGCCATATTCAGCTCGCCGAGATCCTCCAGTTCCTGGGAGTTGAGCTGCTCCAGATCGTCGTCCTGCTGCAGCAGAAAGCGTTTGGTGCTGGTCCAGTCGCCATCGCCATCAAAGCCGCCGTCGTAGCGATCCATCTGCGCGACCACGGTCATGCGGTCGGTTGAGCCGATCATCTCGGCCTCGTTGAGGTCGTTGTACATATCCTCTTCGAGAATCTCGTCGTCGGCGTCGGAGTAGAGCAGAATCAGCCAGGTCTGGTCATCGGGGTCGACGGCTGGCCTGACCGGGGTCGGTGTTCTTGACTGGCTGCCGGGGATCGGAGTGCGCTTGGCAACCGGCGTCGGGTCCGAAAGGTCCGCGCAGGCCGCCAGGATGGGCACGATCAAACCTAGCAGCAGGAGCTGGTGAAGGCGATGCCATCGCCGGGATGAGAGAGCTGACATAGATTTCCTTCTAGCTAGGGAGGCAATGGGAACGCTCAGCGAATGCGCCAGGCTACTTTTTACGGCCGCTGGGACGGCGGCGCTGCTGCACCACAATCGTTTCTTCGCGCTTGCGGCCTTTGGGGGCTTTGCTTGAATCGGCCTCGGTCTCGCTAGGCCGGCTGCTCGGGTCACTCAGCCCACGGATGGCGCGATCGACTGCTTCGCTAAGATCTTGGGCGGCCTGTTCTTCGGGTGTTGGCATGGCAAACTCCTTATGCGGTGGTGAGCATGGGCGGACCCAGCCGATTGATAAAGAGGCATCAATGTAACGCAGCGTGGGCTGACAGTCGTTCTCTCGATGCCGTGGGTAGGGTGCCCCAGGATGGGTGCGTTGTGCTGTGGGCGCGAACCTCACTTCTACTTGGTTGTTCTGCACATACTGGGTGGCGTTTCCTCCCAGCGGGGTGCAACGGGCTGAATCGATAGCGGTCCGGCGATCCGATCGAGGTGGATTTGTGGAGTTCTGGCTGGCGGCTATTATACCATTCCCGCCCACAATGCTAGCAGCCTATGCAGGTGTGGCGCCGTCTGAAGCTGCGGATTGCACGTATGAATCAGCGGCGCGGTGTGGTAGTATTCCGCCGAAGGAGCGCGTATGGGCGCGTTCGCAGAGTGAGGATTTCCGTGAAACACACGATTCGTCGTTGGCTCGGCCTGGGCGCGATCGCCCTAAGCCTGATTATCGGCCCGATCAGCTCGGCCGCCGCAGCGGACACCGACGCGCCCGCTCCCACGCCAACCCTGATTGGTAAAGGTGGCGGAGGCGGAAACGACTGAGGCATCCAATCAGATACTCCAGTGGGGCTCAGCCGGTGAGTGGCCAAACGGGGCCGCTCATCGGCTTTTCGATCTGCCGCTGGGGACTGCCTACGCCGCGCCGCCTGGATCGCCCGCCAGCAGGGCATTCAGGCGGTGCTTATCGTGGATATTGGCGCTGCCGGCATACACCGATTTGTACAGTTTCAGCGCGGCCTGCCGATCGGCTTCTGTGCCCCGCAGCTGCCACAGCGTGTACAGAAACAAGGCTCGCTCGGCGGCGGCGCTGGCCGGCAGCAGCGCCTCCAGATCGGCGCAGGCCTGATCGACATCGCCAGCCACAGCGCGCAGTTTGGCGTCCAGCACCTGGGCTGCGAGGATATCGCTTTTATCCCCACTACACGAGAGCGCCAGCGCTAAACCCTCAGCGCTAAGCGTGCGCGCCTCGGCGTAGCGCCGGCACAGAAACAGGATCTCGGCCTTCTGGATCAGCTGCCAGGCCAGATAATATTTAGCGCCGACCGCCCGCAGGCTGGGAATTGTCTGATCGTAGTAGGCCAGGGCCTGCCGATAGTCGCCCTTGTGGCGATACAGCTCGGCGATATTGCCCCGGTGGCGCGTGACATCGGCGTGGTTGCCCAGCTTCTGGTCGATCTCCAGCGCCTGCTGGTGATAGTGCAGGGCCTGATCGAAGCGGCCCTGATTGCCATAGATCAGGCCGGTGTTGCCGAGCTGACGGGCCACGCCGGCCTCATTGCCCAGCTCCCGATCCAGGTCGAGCGCCCGCTGATAGTACTCCAGGGCTTGATCGTACTCGGACTGATCGGCGTGCAGTAGGCCGATGTTGCCTAGCGCTTTCGATATCCCGGCCCGATTGCCAAACTCCTGATTCATATCGAGCGCCTGCTGATAGTACCCCAGCGCCTGCGCGGGCTGGCTCCACTGCCAGTACAGCAGCCCCAGGTTGCCAAAGATCTTGCTAACCAGCCCCTTATCGCCACGCTGGCGAGCGATGCGCAGCGCCTCCTGATAGGAGTGCAGCGACTGTTCGTAATCGCTCAGCTGCCAGTACAGTAGCCCTAAGTTATTCAGGGTATTCCCCATATGTTCCAGCAACCCCTGGGCCTGGCTGATGGCGAGGGCCTCACGATAGCAGGGCAGCGCCTGGTCAAACGCACCCTGATCGCGGTAGATCATGCCGATGCGGTTGAGCGTCCGGGCAAAACCTTTACCATCATCGCTGCGGCGATAAAACTCCAGAGCCTGGTTCTGGTAGCTCAGCGCCTGCCCATAGTCGCTGGATAAACCCCACAGGTAGCCAATCCATCCCTGGATCTCGGCCTGGGCCGCAGGCAGCTGGTGTTGCGTGGCCAGCTCCAGCGCCTCGCCGGCCAGCGTGCGAGCCTCGGCCCAGCTGCTGGTGTGCTCCAAAATCGCCACCTGCTGGAGCAGCGCCGCGATCAGGCCGGCGGTCGCCGTAGGGTCGTGGCGCAGGAGCGCGATCAGCCGGGCGTAGTAGTCCAGGGCCGAGCTGTTCTGGTAGGCTTTACGCGCCTCCTCGCCAGCACGCTCCAGGTACAGACAGGCTTTGGGATAGTTCTGGGCCTGCTCGTAGTGGTAGGCCAGGGCGCTGCTCTGGACCGTCCGGTCGTCCTGGCTCTCCAGCGTGCTGGCCGCCAGCTCGTGGATCTGGCGCTGACCCGCCCGCAGCTGCAGATCGTAGGCGGCATCGCGCAGCAGGTCGTGGCTGAAGCTGTAGTAGCTTGGGCGCACCGGCTGCCAGATCGCGGCGGCACTGGCGAGCTGGAGCTTGTGCTCCAGCGCCTGGTCAGTGGGGAACATTCGGCCAAGCAGCTCGACCGAAAACTCGCGCCCAAGCACCGCCGCCACCTGGACCAGCTGCCTGACCTCAGGCGGCAGGCGGTCCAGCCTGGCGGTCAGCAAGGACCGCACGTTGCCCGGCAGGATCGCCGCTACGCTGGCCGGCGCCAGCCCGCCGCTGCCGGCGACCAGCAGATCGTGCTCGTGCAGATACAGCAGCAGCTGCTCGGCAAAATAGGGGTTGCCCTCGGCGCGCTCGACCAGCAGCACCACCAGCGCCGGGCT
Source organism: Herpetosiphonaceae bacterium (assembly GCA_013813565.1). Lineage (GTDB taxonomy): Bacteria > Chloroflexota > Chloroflexia > Chloroflexales > Herpetosiphonaceae > JACCRK01. The sequence goes on along the minus strand of JACCRK010000272.1, from coordinate 7,409 downwards.
GACCTGGGACTCCAGCACCGCTTCGGCCAGGCTTTCCAGCTCCCTGGCCGTCAGCGGCTTCAGCTCGATGGTTGTGTGCGGCGCCCCAAGCGCCGGCGGCGCGCTCCGGGCCGTCACCACGATCGCCAGCGGGTAGCTGGCGATGTTGCGCTGGATGTGCTGGAGACATTCGGCTGAGTCGGCGTCGAGCCAGTGGGCATCCTCGACGTGGATCACCACCGGGCGGCGCAGGCTTTCGGCCTTGAACAGGGTTTTAAGCGCATCGAGCGTGTTCTCAAAGCGGCCCTGTGGCTCAAGCTGGGCGTACAGGGAGTCGGGCCAGTGCAGATCTACCAGCGCGCCCAGCAGCGAGCGGGTGCGCCGCAACTCCGCCTGTAGGCCGGCGTCGGGTGTCACTTCGGCCAGCGCCTCGATGCCATAGTCGAAGAGGAGTTTGTTTTCCTCGGCGGTCTGGAGGGGCGACTGGGCGAAATAGCTGCGCAGCAGGTAGCGAAACGGGTGCAGCGACTGCCGCACAACGTGATCGGCGGGACAGTGAAACCACTGCGCCGCGCGACTGCGCTGCAGCTCGTGGACCAGCCGGCTCTTGCCAATCCCGGCCTCGCCGCGGATCAGCGTCAGACCGACCGCCTGCCCGGCGTGGATCGGCGCCAGGACAGTCTGGAGCTGGCTGAGCTCGCGCTCGCGACCAATCAAGGGCCGGGTGTAGAGCGTGGCCCGCCAGCCCTGCTGCCCCACGAGCGCCCAGACTGGCTGGGGGTGGTCAAAGCCCTTGAAGCGCCGGACGCCTTTTGACGCACACACGAAGGCCGCGCTGGCCTGGTCGGTGCTGGCGGCATCCAGCAGGATCTCGCCCCACTCAGCGGTGATCATCAGGCGGGCGGCCAGGTTGACGGCGCTGCCGTAGCAGGTATATTCCTCGCGAATATCCGCGCCAACAAAGCCCGCATAGACCAGCTGATTGGTGACGCCCGCCCGCAGCGGCACCCCGATCTGCTGGAGCAGATCCAGCCCAAAATCAAGCGCCCGCTTGAGGTCGTTCTCCAGACTCGTCGGCGCCCCCCAGAACAGCAGCAGGGTGGCCCCAGGATCGTCGGCGCCGATCTGGCCGATTCGGCACAGGTAGCCGCCGTGCTGGCCGAGCAGGCGAAACAGGGTTTGCTGGAGCGCCAGCCCGGCGGCGCCGCCCGGGATCTCGCGCAGGTTGATAAACATGGTCACAACCTGGCGAAATTCACCCTGGACCGCCAGCGAGCGCACCGACTCGGGCATAAACGCGTCCATCCAGTCGCTGGCGGTGCCGGGAGCCACGACCGGCTGACCGGGGGCGCGCGCCAGCAGATCGGGGTGGACCTCAGTCAGGCGCCAGTGCTGGCCAACCGCCTCCGCCGCCAGCAGCGCCGGATCGAACTGCTGATACACGGCCGCCGTCATCATCACCTCGCCGCCGGCAACCGCCGAGTCCAGCGCCATACAGCGGGCCAGCGCCTCGCCGGTGAAGGTGTAGGCCGCCGACTGCTGCCCAGGGTTGGGCGTCTGCGCCTGCCAGATCTGCCAATCGACGCTGCCGTCGGCGACGCACAGCTTGATAGCAAACTCGAAGTTCCCAAAGCGGGTCGCCACCTGCGGCCGCCGCTCCATCTGCCGCCGCATGGCATCCGCCGCCAGCAGACAGCGCTGGTAGGTGGCCTGATCGCTGCCGGAAAAAACCGCCTTGAACGAGTCACCGGCGAAGCCAGCGATAAAACCACCCTGCGCATAGACGGCATACACCAGCGGGCGAAACACCGCCTGCAAAATCTCGGCGATAATCTCGATGCCCTCGGTGCCGTGGGCCATCAGGGCGCTGGTGAGCGGGGTGAACCCGGCGGTATCGACAAACAGACAGACGGCGTGGAAGCGGCCGGCCGGCTGCTGGCTGGCCGCATGGTGCAGGATCAACGGCGGAACAAGCTGGTGCATTCTAGGTCCCCCTCGGGCTGATCATTCAGTGTCAAGCCACCCTAAGGCAGTGTTGACGATCGACTCAAGGCTGGCTGGGGCGGCGGCGGGATCGGTAGGGGGCAGATTGAGGTCTTCGATCAGCTCATCCAGCGCAGCGACCTGCCGCTGTGATCCGGCACCCTGGTGGTCGCGGAGAACGTGCAGCAGCGGGGCCAGCGGGGTGGCTGGCGGTCGCTGGGCCAGCAGCATAATCAGCCCAAACAGGCCGGCCAGCTGCGCCGGAGTCGAACTAATCGCCTGGGCGATCTGGAGGGCGCTGCGGAAGGCACTGCGCGCCGCCGGCCAGTCCTCCAGGGCGACGGCAACTTCGCCAAGCTTGGTCCAGGCCAGGCTCATATCCGGCCGCACGCCAATTTCCTGGTAGCTCTGCAGGCTGGCCTGATACAGCGTCTGGGCCTGCGGATAGGCGCGGCTCAGGAAGGCGCTATCGCCGAGATTCTGGGTTGCAAAGCCAATCCCACGCTGGTCCGCGAACCGGCGGCTCAGCGCCAGACTCTCCTGAAACAGCGGCTCGCTGGCCGCATAGTTGCCCAGCGCCAGCTCAACGCGCCCCAGATAGATCAGCGAGAAGGTCATGCCCCAGCGGTCGTTGATCGCCCGTTTGATCTGCAAGCTCTGTGCGCACAGGCTGCGGGCCTGATCATACGCGCCCTGGAGCGAGGCCACCTGCCCGAGGATGTTTAGGGCCACGCTGGCGCTCCAGCGATCGTTGCTGCGCTCGGCAATCGCCAGGCCCTGCTCCAGATAGTGCCTCGACTGGGCATATTCGCCCTGATGCCGCGCCACAGCGCCGAGATAGTTGAGATTAAAGATTGTCTCGGACTCGGCCTCCAGCGCCTGGAGCTGGCGCAGACTTGTCTCCAGCGCCGTGCGGCTGGCGGCGGGCTGACCGAGATGCCAGAGGAACCAGCCGCGCCGGGCCTGCAGCCGCGCCAGGACAATCGTCTGGTCGCGCCGGCCTGGGACGGGCTGTAGCCGCATGAGCGCCTGCTGAAAGCGCGTCTCGCCCTCCTGAAAACGGCTGCGAATATCATAGAACTGGAACAATGCCTCGGTGGCCTGCTCAATCAGATCCAGCGCATTGTTGCTCAGCGCCCACTCCCAGGCCAGCCGGATATTCTGGAGCTCATGGTCGATCTCGTGTAGCGCCGCCAGCTGCCCGCCGCCCCGTAGCTGCTCAGTGCGCTGGAGGAGAAAGGCACAGTAGTAGGCGGCGTGGCGGGCCTGTAGCGCCGGCAGCAGGCTGGCGGGCACCAGCTGATCGAGCGCAAACTGGCGCAGGAGCTCGTGAACTTCATAGTGTTCGCTGCTGGTCCGCCGCACCAGCGATTTATCGACCAGCGCCGCCAGCTCGCTGATCGTGGCGCTGCAGACATTCTGGGCGGCGGCGAGGCTGAAGCCACCCCGGAACACGGCGATCTGCGCCAGGGCCGCGCGCTCGCCCGCCGTCAAAAGCTGCCACGAGTGCTGGAAGACCGCCCGCAGGCTGCGATGGCGCTCGGGCGTATTGCGCATCGTGGAGGTCAGGAAATCCTGATTGACCGCCACCTGCGCGGCGATCTCGGCGCACGACATCATCCGCACCCACATGGCGGCCAGCTCAATGCCCAGCGGCATGCCCTCAAGCAGCCGGCAGATCTGCCCGACCGCTCCGTGCTGATCGGGCTGCAGCTGCCAGCTCATCTGCCCGCGCCGAGCGTGCTGGCAAAACAGCCGTACCGCCGCATAGTGCTCGATATCGTCAGCGCCGGCCAGATCCGGCGCTGGAACGCTTAGTCCGCCGATCTCCAAAACCTGCTCTTCGTAGAGGTTCAGCCGCTCGCGCGATGTGGTGAGGATTTTTACCTGCGGCGCCTGCTGCAACATCCCAACCAGCAGATCGCTGGCCGGCAGAATATGCTCAAAGTTATCCAGCACCAGCAGCAGATCTTTATCGCGCAGATAGTCCAGCAGCTGCTGCTGGGGCGCGAGCGACCCGTGCAACACCAGGCCCAGGCTATCGGCCAGCGCCATAATAAATGGCTGTAGACTATCCGCCGGGCCAATTTGCGGCAGGGCCGCCAGCGACACAAACCAGACGCCATCCCAGAACTGGTTGATCAGAGCCTGGGCGCCCTGCAGCGCCAGGCGGGTTTTGCCGATCCCGCCAATCCCAATAATCGTCAGCAGCCGGCAGTCAGGGCGATCCAGGGTCGCGACCAGGGTTGTCAGCTCATCGGTGCGGCCGACGAATGGGGTTGGCTCCGGCGGCAGGCGCTGCTGGCGCGGCATCCCCACGCCCTTCAGCCGCTCATAGAGCGCCTGGGTCTCGGGCATCGGGTTGACCCCCAGATCGGCGCTGAGGCGCTGGTAGCACAGCTCATAGTGGCTGAGAGCGGCGGTGCGCTGGCCGCTGCGGGCCAGAATATTCATCAGGTGGCGGTAGGCTTCTTCACGGTAGGGATCGAACTGCAGCAGCCGGGTCATAAAGGCAATGCTCTTGGCCCAGTTGGCCTCGCCAGCGGCGGCGTAGCGCAGACCGAGCGTATAGAGCAGATTTTCCATCAGCTGGCGCAGGTGTTCGCGCTGGCTGGTCAGCCACTCATCGAAATGCGTTGCCTCGCGAACCAAGAAACCATCGAGCAGATCGCCCGCGTACAGATCAACCGCTTCGTGCAGCTCCTCCAGGCTGGCCTCGTCGATCGAGCAGATCTGCTGAAAGCGCACGGCATCGATCTCGGCGCTGCTGTGGAGAAACAGCACCGTCTCACGGGTGATCACTACCGAGTCGCTGAGCACCTGCCGCAGGTTCGAGAGCGCTTTGCGGATACTGGCCTGGGCGGCGCTCTCCGCCATATCGCCCCACAGCAGCTCCATCAGCACCGTCCGGCTGATCGCCCGCTCGCTCAGCGCCAGAAAGGCCAGCAGCGCCTGAACTTTACGCGAGACAAAGCCTTCAACGACCTGATCGCCCTGAGATATCTGCAGGCCGCCAAACATGTTAATGCGCACAAGTTCTGACATGGAGTTTACTTCTTAATTGATGATGATCTTGCGGATCACAAAAGAGTGCGTAGGTGGTATGGATCTGGGAAAGCAGCTCAACCATGTTGAGGTAGAGTAGGCATAGTGATAATACGCATCCTATCATGGTTTAGGATCGTCTGCGACTGCCTATAGAGAACACCTTCCATGAGCGGTTTTGGTTCAGCCGCACCAAGCATTTAAGCGGTGCTATGCCAGACGGGGCAGTGGTGCGTTGTGCGCCGATGGTGTACCATACGCGCATCATCTGATCAGTGCAAAACAGCCACGAGGTGTCCTATGCCAACCTACTTCTGGCTCTCCCAGAGCGCCAACCTCCTGACCTCCATCACCGCGATGGCGGCGCTGCTGCTGGTGCTGTGGGTTGGCCCACGTCGCTGGAGCAACCGCAGCTTTGCGCTCTTCCTGGCGACGATTATCATCTGGATGGCGGCGAGCTTTATGGTTCGGCTTGTTCTGTATGTGCCGGGGCTGAACAGCGACCCGCTGGCGTTCCTGGAGTGGGCGACGGTGGGGTTTTCCAGCAAGGGCCTGCCGCTGTTCTGGTTCATCCACACGTTCTACCCAATCAGGCGCCGAGCCTTCTGGACGCTCTCAATCCTGGGTGGCCTGGAGCTGATTGCCATTCAGGTGCTCTTGTTCAGCGGCCAGATCGTCAGCGATCCCCGCCCGATTCTGGATGGCACCTATGGCTACACCATCTCGCCGGTGGGCTATTGGCTCTCGCTGGGCATGTTCGTGTTTGAGTTTATCGCCCTGGGGATTCTGCTGCGCTACGCCGCCTGGCGCACCAGCCGCGCCCTGTTCATCGGCACGCTGCTGATTGTGGTCTGTAGCGTCGCCACGGTCCTCCAGCTCACGCCGTTTCCCTTCCAGACCTACGGCATGGCGATTGGCACGCTCTTTCTGGCCTACGAGGTGCTCCAGCAGCAGCTGTTCAACCCTATGCTGATCCACAACCAGCGCCTGGAGCTGGAGGTGGCCCAGCGCACCGCCGAGCTGCGCAGCACTCTCGCCGAGCGCGAGCGCGTCCAGAGTGAGCTGCGGGTGGCCCGTATGATCCAGATGAGCCTGCTGCCTCAGGCCATGCCCGAGCATGCGGCCTTTGAGATCTTCGCCCAGTCGCTGCCGGCCGAGGAGGTCGGCGGGGATTTCTTCAGCTTTCACCAGCCGAGCGTCGGGCGGCTGAGTCTGGCGGTGGGCGATGTCAGCGGCAAGGGTGTGCCGGCCGCTATTCTGATGGCCCTGACGATTAATTCCTTTGAGACCCTGGCCTCAAGCACGGCTGACCCCGGCCAGCTGCTGGGGGATCTGAACACCCTGCTATCGCCGCGCATGCAGTCCAATCGGATGAATGCGGCGGTGCTGTGTGTTATGCTCGATAGCGCCCAGCGCCAGATTAAGGTCGCCAACGCCGGGCTGATCGCGCCACTGCTCTGGCGAGCCGGCGACGTCAGCTACATTGATAGCCAGGGCCTGCCCCTCGGCGCCCGCGCCGCTGAGGTGTACCAGTCGATCGGCGTCAGTCTGCAGCCCGGCGATCGGCTGCTGCTGATCAGCGATGGGGCGGTTGAGGCCATGAACGAGCGGCGCGAGATGTTTGGCTTTGATCGCCTGGAGCAGGTCTTTGCCGTGCTGGGCGCCCAGCCGGCGTCGACGATTGTTGCGGCGCTGCTCGTCGAGCTCACGCTATTCACCGGCGCCGCCCCGCGTCACGATGATATTACGGTGATGCTGATCGCTGCCTGCTAGAGCTCAGCTGCGCCAGAAGAGCTCTTTATGACCGCGCACAACCTTCTGCTCATGATGGGCATTGTGATCACCGCCAGCATTGCGACCCAGATTGTAGCGGCCTGGCTGCGCATTCCAGGGATTGTCTTTTTGCTGATTTCGTGTCCGCATCGGGTATTCTCCATGCAGGTGGCCTGGCCATCTGATCCTGGCCGATCAGACCGGCGGTGTGAGCGTCTTCTTCATGATGAAGGACCCACCCGTATCCTCGCCCACCACGACAAAGCCGAGGCGGGTATACAGCTGGAGCGCGGGATTATCCCGCGAGACACTCAGTGACACCGCCGCAGCCTGATCGGCCAGCGTCGTGAGGAGTTGCTCCAGCAGGAACGTCCCAATGCCCTTGCCACGATAGAGCGGCATGATGGCGATGCCAAGCTCCGGGGTCTGATCATCAAGGTAGCCAAAGCCTGGCTCCGCACCGGTCAGGCGGCGCGACCATGCTGCGCCAATCGGCTGCTCCTGGTCCATGGCCATGACCCCGCAATCACCCGGGCGCCCCCAACCCTGAACATAGCGGGCGATCTTGGCGTCCGCCACGACCTGGCGTGGAAAGGGAGGCGCTCCCGGGGGAATATACAGGGACTGGT
>JACCRK010000257.1 GCA_013813565.1 Herpetosiphonaceae bacterium | reverse complement strand
GATCAATCCCGTGGCGCATAACAACAGTTCGATAGCAGGGACATGATCACCTGCTATCGAACTGTTGCAGAATGAAGGTGCTTTTCATTATTCAGCGGGTGCAGGCAATTGTCCGCCTGCAAGAGGGGACGAATGGGGAATAGAAGGTGATCTCATCTTTGGTCACACAAAAACCGCCCCGAGTCTCAAACTCGGGGCGGTTTTTGTGTCTATGCCAGTAATTCTCAGGATACAACTCTATTGTCCAGGATACAACTTTATTGTCCGTGCACAACATGATGGCATGCAAGATAAACTTCTTCTAAGCATTCGCATTTTAGCCTCAAATGAAATTCAAGCATTTTCGCGACATGCAAGATACATCTCTTCTAAGCGATAGATCTGCCATTTGTGACGAAATGTGCAATGAAGATAAACTTCTTCTGGAACAGACTTCCCGACCCACCGATCGACGCTCTAACAACTAGCCCAGTTTTCAGAGCGTCGATCACGCCATCCTGGTATTATTCAATCATCCAACGACCCTCGACTAAATCGAATTCCTCATCGGTAAACCATGTTTTTGCTTCGTCATAGGTGTCACATGTTGCCACAACAACACCTAAACCTGGTCGATGTGGATTAATGATTTCGTAGATACCGCTTGCTCTGTATCGTAAAAGCATGACAACCGCTCCTTGACTCGGATGTTCCAAAAAAACCTCAATCCAGAGTGGCCCATTCGCCATCGTTCTTGCTCCTAACTGTAAATATACAGGTATGATAAAGCGCTCTTGGACGAAAAGGTAAGGTCAGACAGGAAATCGCGTTTTGATCAATTGTGCTCGTTCTACCAGATACTGAAGGTCAGGCGGAGTTTGTATCCATCGTGCATTCAGCTGTGCATGCAACGCAATTAGGATTTGGCAACAGCTTTCAATAAGCAATGGCACAAACGGATTGTTCGTTATCTGCGTAGTTGGCCAACTCGGTGGCGCTGCCCTCCAGGTTGACGCTGAACACCCGTTTGCCCGCGCCGCCCCCAGTAGGTTTCGGCGAAGTGCAGCCGCACCCGGTAGGTCACGCTGGCCGGCACCGGGATGGCGTAGCTGAAGCTGCCCAGGTCCGTGTTCGCCCACCGGGTCTGGCGGTAGAGCGTGTCATCCGCCGTCCCCGCGAACTTATTAACAGTGTCTCAGAGCAATTGGCTTCATATACCCCAAGGATACGCTCTAACAGCCGCGTTAGCACGGCTGCCTATTGGTGAGGCTGGAGTGAATTGAGGCCAAACGCACCCTTTTGGGGAGTTAAGCAAAAAAGGCCATATTCGGAGTCAGGTTCGATTCATCGAACATGCCTTCGGAGTCGCGGCCTAACCGCGAGGTAACCACGGGGATCGACGGCTTCATGCTGGATGCAGATCATCCTTGCAACACAGCCGGGATGTTCGTGCGCAGGTCCGCTTCATCGAAACTGCCTTCGGGATCGCGGCCTAACCGCCAAGCGACCGCAGGGGTCTGCGTCTTCAACCTGAATGCAGATGGTCCTTGCAACACAGCCCTGCGGTATGCGTGGCTGCATGGAGCGTCGATTCGGTGCTGCATGCCGACCGATTAAACCTTCATCATCAAACGGAGCGCAGAGCCAGGAGGTCAGGCGACATGTGAGCAAGATGTCATTTCAGAGCAGCAGGAGCCGTCCCAGTGGTCTGAATCCCTGTTAACATCCTTGGCGCTGTGGGAGCTTATAGGTGATAGTTGCTACAAACACTGTTGGATAGCGTTGGTAGGCCGCGGCATAATCAAACAGCATGTGCATGTATGTTGTTTCCGTAAGAAAGACATCCGCATCCTCATTCTCCCCTCGGATAAAGGTATTACTATTGATATCCTGTGCTTGTACAATCCATCCCTCAGTCTGCAATAGGGCGGCATAGGTCGCTAAAACCTGTTCTTTCGGAATCTGGGTACCGATCAAACGATAGGCGCGAGCATAGAAGCAAAAGCCGTTTTTGCTGACCTTGGGGTCGCTGCTAAAGTTCTCATACGCCGTCTCAATGGTGGTAAAGTCCGGTGATGATGGAATCGTTGCAAGGGTCATATTCAGCTGGTCACGCACCTGCTGCAGTTCAGCTTCTTGTCCACAGCTTGTCAGCAATAGACAGAGGATTATCCACTGGATGTAACGCATCGTTTCCTCTCGTAAGAATGCCGTGATCAGTGATTGCTCGGGCCGATCACGGCCAGTTTTGTTCGGCGCTACTCATAATGAATGCTATCTAGCCTGTAAATAGTATTCAAATACTCTCTTTGCCGGTCGAATACTGCCTTCAGCATCGTTCCCCCCTGCTACACCAATAAGTTCATCAGTATTCAATGATCTGTTTTGGAAGTCCTTCATGGCGAAGCCCTGAGGGTTGAAGGAGATGAAATAGCAAGTGCATCGGCAAGCGTCCACATAGTAACATCGGCATGTGAAACTTTATTTGGATTACCTGAGTTACCAAATCGGTAATCTGCCAACATTCGAACGATAGCTGCAGTATAGGTAATACTATGTCTATCTTGTGATAGATACCAAGCCGCAGTTGTATTATCTTGATCGTTCAATGGAAGCTTAAAGTCATATTCCGTTTCAAAGTAACCCTCTACTAGGCGTGTAGTGGTAAGATGAGTATTTCCCACACCAGGTCCTACATATCTTACGAGATCCAGGTTTTTACAGCGAAATCACATCGTGCTATTGGGATTAGGCAATTTATTGTATGGTGCCACCTGACGTACTGGATATGTTTCATCCAACTGATACTCATACACGTTATGAGGAACACCCTTTCACCACTAATGGTTGAACTACTGGAGTCAGGCCAGAGCCACTAAAGGTAACTATGAGTATCAAACTCGAACTGTACACGGATGATGCGCTTAAGATCAAAGCATGCCACGCCTATTGGCAACGGACACCAACCAACACCGATTGGGTTAATCCCACCACGCTCGTTGCCACTATGCTGGAGAGCACCGTCGATGAGGTCGCTGACATTCTGGCGAAACTGTGTGCTGCCGTCTCCTCCACCGTGACATGGGTTCTGGCTCCTTCTTGGTGATCGAGCTTTGCGCTTAGGGTGAATCATTGTGGTGGGATGCGCTTCACGCAGGCCACGTCAATCATTGATCATCAAATAGGAGCCAGAACCGTGACATGTACGGTATGTGATAAACCCCATGTGTACATGAGCCGCGCGGATTTTGAGCGGGTGTCGGGTTCAACGGTGCTCTGTGCGGACTGTCGGCTGCGCATCCGAACCTTGAAGAGTCCGTTGAGCACGGCGGCTGGGCCGACACCCACCTATCGACAGGTGTATCAGGCCTGTCACCTGCGGGCCAGCGATGCCGTTCCACCCTTAATCCACCCCGAGCGCCTCTCACTCAAACAGGTGGTCTGGTACCTTTCCCTGATGGGTGCGGGAGTGACCGATGACTATGCCCATATTCCTCCCTGGCGCACATTCCTCCCAACCCCACCCCTCACGCCAACCATCGCCTATGGCGAAGAACTTTTTTTAGGTCTGGCTGCCGCGTCCCTGATCGTCGTGTGTCCCAAATCACCGATCCAACCGGTGCTGAACCTCCAGCCTGATGGATTTCCCTTTGTCATGCACGACGTCCACTGGCATCCACGGGTGGGGATCCGTGAAGGCGCATTCCACGCGGCTATTGCGCAGCTCCAAGAATGGCTCGCAATCGGGTATTGGAAACCGCACTGGGAACGGGAATGGCGGATGCTGGGGCAAGAGATTATGATCGATGAATGTTGGGCCTATGTGAGCTATCTCCTGAGGACGCATGGAGTCGATGAAACACTGCCCGCCAAAACGTTCGCAACCCTTGAATATGGGTTGACCCTCTTTGCCGCCAACCAACTGTTCCGCCTGATCTGGCGCACAGTCAAATATCTGATGGATATGCGGCAGCAGAAAGCCATGACCGACCTCCACGTAATCAATAGTGTGCCAGGCTCCTTACAGCGCACCATCACGCTTGCGCATGATCAACGGTGGCAGATCTATGGGTATGATCGCCCAGCTGCATTACCGCGATCCATCGTGAGCACGGTCTTTTTCAACCAGGTGCTGCATCACCGTGATGATAGCGGTCTGATGCTCACCCCAGCGCAGTGGAGCCGTCCACCAATCCTCCCCTATGTGGTCCGCGTTAATGCCCGCAAAACCTCCGATCTCCCAGCAGATCCAACGACTCCAGCGCCGTCTGCACCCAAAAGAAAAAAACCACAAAAGTGACTGATAGGCTCATAGAAAAGGGTCATCAAGGCATTCTGTGATCCGAATACCCTGCGGAGTTGGAGCGAGATCTCTTTAGCACAGTATTGATTATTCTGTATCTACAGAATAATCCTCCGGATACGCTCTATTATCCAGGACACAACTTTATTGTCCTTGCACAGCAGAACCGCCGTGGAATCTTGCTTTCAAGAGTCCACGGCGGTTTTGGCATCCGATTATGATGGAGCTTGGAAGGGTCCAGTTACCAACTTATTTCTCGAGTTACCAACTTATTTCTCGAGTTACCAACTTATTTGTTTCTCTACAACACAATTGTGGGCCAGCGCGTACTGCCTACTCGACGGTCACGCTTTTCGCCAGGTTGCGCGGCTGGTCCACGTCGGCGCCCCGGCGGACAGCCATAGCGTAGGAGAACAGCTGCAGCGGGATCACATTGAGCACCGCCGAGAGCAGCGGCGTCGTGTGGGGCACCTCGATGACGTGGTGGGCCTTGGAGCGCACCAGCGTGTCGTCGGGGTTGACCAGCGCGATCACCCGGCCGCCGCGGGCGATGACCTGCTCAATGTTCGACAGCATCTTCTCGTAGACGTGGTCCTGGGTGGCGATACAGATCACCGGCATGCGCTCATCGATCAGGGCGATCGGGCCGTGCTTCATCTCGCCCGCCGGGTAGCCCTCGGCGTGGATGTAGCTGATCTCCTTCATCTTTAGTGCGCCCTCCAGCGCAATCGGCGCGTTGGCCCAGCGGCCCAGATACAGCATATCCGTGGCGTGGTGGTACAGGTCGGCCAGCTGATCGTACACGCTGATATCCTTGAGGATAGCGTTGATCTTGCCGGGGATCTCGATCAGCGCCTGGGCGTGGGCGCTGATCTCGGCCGGGGTCAGGGTGCCGCGTGCCTGGGCCAGCCGCAGGCCAAACAGATAGCCGGCCATCAGCATGCCGGTAAAGACCTTGGTCGAGGCCACGGCGATCTCGGGGCCGGAGTGGATGTAGATCGTGCCGCCGTCGGCGACGCGGGTGGCCTGCGAGCCGATCGCGTTGACGATCGCGACGCTCTTGACGCCGTGCTCGCGGGCCTCGGCCATCGCCGCCAGCGTGTCGACGGTCTCGCCCGACTGGGTCAGCGCCAGCACCAGCGTGCCCTTGGTCATCACCGGGGCGCGGTAGCGGAACTCCGAGCCGTAGTCGACCTCGACCGGCACCCGCGCCAGGGTCTCGATAAAGTATTTGGTCACCAGACAGGCGTGCCAGGCGGTCCCACAGGCCACGGCGTAGATCCGCTCGACGCCGCGCAGCTCGTCGTCGGTCATGGTCAGGCCCTCCAGGTCGACCCGGCCGGCCTCGATGTCGAGCCGCCCGCGCAGCGTGTCGGTCGTGGTGCGCGGCTGCTCGGCGATCTCCTTCTGCATAAAGTGCTTGTAGCCGCCCTTGGCCGCCGAGACCGGGTCCCAGGCGACCGTGGTCAGCGTTTTCGTGACCGGCGCCCCGCTCAGGGTGCGGTACTCCACGCCGGACGGGCGGAGAATCGCCAGCTCGCCATCTTCCAGAAACGCCATCTGCTGAGTGTAGTCGACGATCGCCGGCAGGTCCGAGGCGACAAAGCTCTCGCCCTCGCCCTCGCCGATCACGACCGCCCCGGCGTTGCCAATCCGCGCCGCCAGGATGAGATCGGGCTGGGTGCGGTCCATCGCCACCACGGCGTTGCCGCCGCGCAGCTCGCCCATCACCCGGCCAAACGCCGCGATGAAGTCGTTGGACTCGCTGGTGTAGCGGCCCAGCAGGTGGGCGATCACCTCGGTGTCGGTCTGGGAGTGAAAGCTGGCGCCCTCGGCGATCAGGCGCTGCTTCAGCTCAAGGTAGTTCTCGACAATCCCGTTCTGAATCACGACAATCCGCTCGCTCTCGTCGTGGTGCGGGTGGGCGTTGGCCTCAGTGACCGCGCCGTGGGTCGCCCAGCGGGTGTGGCCGATGCCCTGGTTGCCAGTGGTCGGCTCCTCGTGCAGGCGGCGGCGCAGATTGATCAGCTTGCCAACCGAGCGGCGCATCTGGAACTCGCCATGCTCGATAATCGCGATCCCGGCCGAGTCGTAGCCGCGGTACTCCAGCCGCTCCAGGCCCTTGACCACCACATCGGTGGCCTCGCGCGGCCCCACATATCCAACAATGCCACACATAGAAATGCTCCTTGGAAGGCCAGCGATCGTGCGATCGCCGGCGATTGATGCGATTAAAAGGAAATAGCAGAACGACGCGACCAGCCGGAGACATCAATGTTCCGTAGTCGGTCCTTCTGCTATTGAACTGGCCACCAAGCCGCCGTTGTGCCGCGCGTCGCCGCGTGGTTTTCAAGCCGCTCTTGCTGGGGTGTGGTCGACCCAAGAGGCATCCGCTGATTATTCGCTTTTCCCAGGCTGTGCGCCGTGTCATCGTCTTTGGGCAGTGGTGGGAGGCCATCCCACCACTCCGTCAAACTCAACGTCCGCCAGCGCCCGGTTAGCACCCGTCCTGCGACGGGGAACCTCTTCCTCGTTTCCTGACCACGTGTGGCCAGGCCGTTGCGCTTACAATTTGTGGGCGTTGGTCCTCCTTTATCGTCAAGATGTCGCTGCATTATACAGCGTTTTACCAAATTTGCAGCGGCAGCCCCGCCAACCCGCCCATACCTCGGCTCCGCATCAAAATCTGCTGTACGGCGGGTCTCCGTACCCGCCGGCTCCGCCCTAGCTACTAGCTGCCAGCTGCTACTCTCCCAGCGCCGCCTCCAGGGCCGCCGCCTTCAGCAGAGCCTCGGCATACTCGGCCGCCGGATCGCTGTCGGCGACGATGCCGCAGCCAACGCCCCAGGCCACCACCTCGCCGCGCTGGACCAGCGTCCGAATGACGATGCTGGTGTCCATCCCGCCGTCGAAGCTCCAGTAGCCGATCGCGCCACAGTACACGCCCCGGCTGATCGGCTCCAGCGCGGCGATAATCTCCATCGCCCGCCGCTTGGGCGCCCCGGTGATCGAGCCGCCCGGCCAGCAGGCCCGCAGCAGATCCCAGGCGGTCTTGCCGGCGCCCAGCTGCCCGGTCACGGTCGAGACCAGATGGTGCACGGTGGGGAATGTTTCGACCTGCCACAGCGCCGGCACCTGCACCGAGCCAATCGCACAGACCTGGCCAAGATCGTTGCGCAGCAGGTCGGTGATCATCAGGTTCTCGGCGCGCTCTTTTTCGCTGGCGTATAGCTCCGCCGCCAGCGCCGCATCCTCCTCCGGCGTAGCACCCCGCGGCCGGGTGCCCTTGATCGGGCGGCTTTCGACGGCGCCGGTTGGCGAGCAGTGTAGAAAGCGCTCCGGCGAGGCGCTCAGAATCGCCACGTCAGGCAGATTGAGGTAGGCGCTGAAGGGGGCGCTCGTGCGCTGGCGCAGCCGGGCGTACAGCTCGGCCGGGGCGAGCGCGGTGGTGCGCCGCATCTGGATGGTGAGATTGGCCTGGTAGATATCGCCCGCCGCAATGTAGTCCAGCACCTGCTGCACGCCCGCCATGTAGGCCCCGCGATCAAGCGAGGCGGCCGGGGCGGAGCGATCGGCTGGCGGCAGATTCAGCGGCGGCGCGATTGTGGGCGCGGGGGCGTGGGCGGCCCGGCCGTGCCAGGCGGTCGCCGCACCCGGCTGCCAGCAGATCACATCGCGGTAAAACCCCAGCACCGCATCGGGCATACCCAGCGGGTCGGGTTGCTCCGGCAGGGGCACCTGTAGCCGGCCAAGGTCGTAGCCGAGGTAGCCGATCACGCCGCCGGGGCAGGGGTGGCGCCCGTCGGCGGCCTGGCGATATGGCTGCATCAGGTCCGCCAGAATCGCCCACGGGTCGCCCCACTCCTCGCGAATCCTGTCGTGGCAGTGGATTGTGACCTGGCGCCCGCGCACAATCACCACCTGGAAAGGCTGCTGGGCCAGCAGCGCCCGCCCGCCAAGCGGATGCCCCGGCGCACTATCGAGCAGCACCGTGTAGGGAGCCGCCAGCGTGGCTGTATCCAGCGCTGGGACCGGGCAGGCTGTGAGGGTTGGCTGCTGCATAGGCTGGCGGTGAGCCGCTCCATTGATCCGAGCTACTTTAGGCGGCCGGGATGCCCTCGGGCGCGGTCTCCATCACTGGATGGCTCTCGGCGGCCTGGGACTGGCGAACATCGTCGGTAAACTGGGCGGCGTACAGCTCGGTGTAGCCACACGCCGAGCAGACCTGCGCCGAGAGCGGCCGCTGCCCGGTGGCGAGCGTGCCGGCCACCATTATCTGCGCGCCCAGGGGCGTAACCAGCGCGGAAGTTGCCATATCATTGGTACATTTCGGACATTGCATCGTCGTTCCCCTTCATAAGCGTAGCTGTTCTCAAGCAGGATCGGTGCAACGGTACACGATGGAGCACAGGGCGTCAAATACGGCGTGGGCAGCCCAGCTCTGTACCCGTCACGCCGCCTGCCGACGGCGCTGGCGCGAATCCTCATCGATTTCTTATTTTTCTCATTCACAATCGGCTCCATACTACTATATGTAGTAATCGGCTGTGCATATTAATCGATTTACCAGTATTGCGATTATTTTTTGGTGACTGTTAATAAAATTCTCATTCTAGCTCTGTGGTTATGTAATGGTGCAATACTGAACTCCCATTGCTGGATTTTCGATGATCACTATAATCCGTAAACAATCTTAATACATTCAGATGTTTTAACGATTGACCTATGAGGAGGGAAATCCATGCAACGCCAAGTCCGCGTAGTGCTCGCCCTGTTAGCGTGTGTCATTGCTCCGGCACTGCCGACCCTGACCCACTCGCTACACGCCGAAGCTACAGCTATAACCACCCTGCCTGGCTTCCCCCGTACCGAGCCGTACGGTAGTTTTTTTGTCTCACCCTCAGTTGTTGACATCAATGGCGATGGCAAGCTGGATGTTCTGACCGCCGACAGCACCGGCTGTGTCTGGGGCTACGATCGGGCTGGCGCGCCCCTGCCGGGCTTCCCCTGGAAAACCGGCGGCGTGTGCGACAATGCCCCGCGGATCAATAGCCCGCTGGCGATCGGCGATATCGATGGCGACGGCAAGCTGGAAGTTGTCGCCGGAACCCGTGGCTCCGGCCCCAACGCCGGCCAGCGCGGCAAGGTCTTCGTCTGGAATCGCTCTGGCACGCTGCTGTCGGGCTGGCCCAAAGAGATGGCCTGGGCCTATATCACCAACGGCAACGAGCCCGAGGTGTATAGCGTGGCCCTGGCCAACATCACCGGCGACGCGAAGCTGGAGATCATCGCCCTGACCAGCAACGAGGCTGGATCCAACACCAACTATGCGCCTAATCTGTATGCCTGGAACATCAATGGCACGACTGTCACCGGCTTCCCGACCTCGTCGCACAAGGGCTCGGGCGCCTGGGGCCACATTGCGGCGGCTGATATCGACAAGGATGGCTACGCCGAGATCCTGGTCGGGCGCGATGAGATCTATTTCTACGCCTACAAGGGCAATGGGCAGCATCTCGCTGGCTGGCCGCTGCACACCTACCTCGACGATGCCAAGCGCACCTGGGGCAAGGACAAGTTTATGGAGTATACCCGCTCTGGCCCGGCGGTGGGCGACCTCGATGGCAATGGATCGCTGGAGGTTGTGCTGGCCGGCAAGGTGCGCGATCCGCTCCAGAACATGAAGCAGACCAACAGCGCGATTATGGTGGTGGGGCAAGATGGCAAGCGGCGGGCCGGCTGGAGCGTTGCCAAGCTGGCCGGCGCACCGCTGCAGACCACATTCACGCCCAACAATCAGATCGCCCTGGCCGACCTGGACAGCGACGGCAAGCTCGAAATTGTGGTGACTTTCGACGATGGCACTATTCGCGCCTACCGCGAGAACGGCACCCAGATCTGGTCGTATAACTACACTGGTGGCAAAAAGCTGTTCGCCAGCGAGGTGGCGATCGGCGATGTGACCGGCGATGGCAAGGTCGATATCGTCTTTGGCACGTACAGCTTCGACTCAACCGCCAACAGCGCCGTGCGCCTGCATGCCCTCAACACCAGCGGCCAGTCACAGTCGCCGTTTCCGCTGACGCCAACGCAGGAGGGCACCAGCACCAGCCCCAAAGGCTTTATGGCTGGGATCACCCTGGCCGACCTGGATAGCGACGGCAGCGTGGAGATTGTTGCCCACAGCCGCGGCGGCGTGCTGTATGTCTGGGATTCAGGTGCGCCCTATCGCGCCGACCGAATGCCCTGGCCCACGGCGCGCCAGAACAATCTGCGCAACGGCCTCGCGCCCCGTGGCGGGACAACCCCGGCCGGGCCGACGATCAGCAAGCTGACCCTGATCAACGCCGATACCGACCAGCCGGTCGCCGGATTCGACTCGTTCCAGAGCGGTGCGACGGTCAACACCGCCACGATCGGCACCAGCCGCTTCAGCGTGCAGGCCTTCACCAGCCCGGCGGCGGTCGGCAGCGTAGAGTTTGTTCTCGACGGCGCCACGCGGACCGAAAATGCGGCGCCGTATGCCCTGAACGGCGACAATGGCGGCGACTTCCTGCCCTGGACCGCGACGGTCGGCAGCCACACCCTCAGGGTGACCGCCTACAGCGGCAGCAATCGCACGGGCACCGCTGGCCCGGCCACCACAGTCAACTTCACGGTGTCAAACACAGTCTCGGCTGGGCCGACGATCAGCAAGCTGACCCTGATCAACGCCGATACCGACCAGCCGATCCTCGGCTTCGACCCGCTCCAGAACTGGGCGGCCTTCAGCCTGAGCGCACTTGGCACATCCCGGCTGAGCGTGCTGGCAACGACCAGCCCAGCCACGATCGGCAGCGTTGAGTTTATCCTCGACGGCGCAAGCTATCGCACCGAAAACGGTCTGCCGTATGCGCTGGGCGGCAACAATGGCAGCGACTATGTGCCGTGGAACGCCACCGTCGGCACCCACACGCTCAAGGTCATCCCCTACAGCGGCAGCAATCGCACGGGCACCGCCGGCCCGGCGACCACGATCACCTTCACCGTACGCTAGATCCCACAGCAACGCCCCGCCACCCTGCGAACGGGTGACGGGGCGTTGTGTTTGGCTGAAAAAACTACTCGACGACCGCCGTGTGCTCGGCCAGCGAGCCATCCTGGGCGTGGTGGTGGGTGGTGCGCTCGTAGTTCAGCTGGTGATCCTCTTTGGTGTAGAGCGGCCGCCCGCAGATATCGCAGCGCGACAGCTCCGACAGCTTATCCAGATACTCGACCGTCGCCGCCACAAACACCGCGTGGCTCCAGGTCAGCGGCGAGACAGACAGCGGCGCGTTGGTGTACGGGTCGACCTGCTCGGCCAGCACCCCGCTGGGCAGGGCGTGGCTGGCGGTCCAGTGCAGGGTCTCCAGGGCCGCCGTCAGCTCGACGTGGCTGCTGGCGCGGGCGATATCCCACTGGGCCAGCCACATCGTGCAGATAAACCACGGGTTGCCGGGCACCTTGGCCAGATCCTGGCTGACCTGATGGTAGTAGTCGTTGTGGTAGCGGGCCACGCCGCCAACCTCAGTCTTGATCCACAGCTCAGCGCGGACTGCGTCCATCGTGCGGCACATCTGCTCATCGCTGGTGGGATACATGCCGAAGTAGAACAGCCCCATCAGCGCCGCATCGTTGGTCTCGTCGGCGACATAGGTTCCATCGGGCTGTGGGCTGAGCATGCGCACAAAGCGGCCAAGCTTGTCGCTCCACAGGTGTTGGCAGGCGGCGGCCTTCATCTCTTCGGCGACCTGCTTGTAGCGCCGCCCAAGGTCGCGCTCGCCAAAGGCATTAGCAAAGCTGGCGGCGGCGATTAACCCGCCGTAGACCGCACCAACCGTGAAGGCGTGAATCCCCCAGCGCTCCTCCCACAGGTCCCACGAGGGCTGCGGCAGGCCGTTGGCATCGCGGTAGCCGACCATAAAGTCGGCGGCCCGGACGATCAGGTTGCGAAACAGCGGCTTAATAAACTCGATGTCGCGCACCTTGTGAAAATGCTCCCACAGCGACCACAGCACCAGCGCCGTCTCATCCTCCTGGATCGGCAGGCGCGGCTGACCGTCGACCAGCCACGAGTGCCACGACGAGGCCAGCGTCCCATCGGCGTTGTATTTGTGCAGGAAATAGCCCTCGGGCGTGATCACGCGGTTGCAGAAATTGAAGAAGCTGCGGGTCAGCTCGTCGTAGCCGGCCCGGTCGAGCGCGTAGGCCACCAGCGCGCCATCGCGCGGCCACATGTAGCTATAGGTATCGAAGGAAAACTGGCGAATATCGCTATCGTTGGCGGCGATAATCGCCCCGCTGTCATCGATCTGGGTGCGCACCGTCAGCAGCGAGCGCTTGTAGAGGTCGATCAGCTCCGGCGGAAAGTCGTTGAAGTCGAACTCCTCCTTGTTGACCCAGAGGCTCCAGAAGCGCGAGGTGCGGCTGATCAGCGCCTGCGGGCCTTTGTCCTGCACCACCGCGTGGAGCAGCTTAACCTGCTCATAGGCGGTGGCGGCGCACATCCACAGATAGGCCACCGTGGTATCGCGGGCGGCCAGCGGCACCTTCAGGCAGACGGTCGAGTCGACCGAGCCCTGGGTGATCGGGTTGCCGCCCAGCTCGCCGTCCTCGGCGTCGCGCCAGGTCCCCTCTTTGCCGCCGATCCCCTTGACCCCGGTGGCCCAGCCGTCCAGGCCCACCACCTCGCCAACCTGCCCGCTGATCAGGAAGTAGCGCGGGCCTTTGTAGTGAATCACGGCCCGCAGATCGGGCTTGTAGTAGGCGGTGTCGCCGACGGCGTTGCCGCTGATGTTGAAGTCGTGGTGAAAAAATAGCCGGACATCACGCGGCTGATCGGCCAGGTTCTCGACCACAAAGCGGCGCACCAGCACATCCTCGTGGAAGTCCACCGTGTCGTAGCAGGTCAGCTGCAGGCCAAGCTGCGGGTGCACCAGCCGCACCCTGCTCACCAGTGTCTGGGGGAGATAGCGCATGTCGCGCTCCCAGCCAGCATCGCTGAGCCACGCAAACTGCCCATCGGCCCACACCCCCATCCGACACGGCGCACCATCAGTCTGGTTCTCGCGCCCGACATTGGGATAGTAGATATCGCGCAGCTGGTAGTCCTTGTCAAACCCGACCAGCAGCCGTCCGTTGCCTAGCGGCAGATCACGTGGCATTAGCACTCCTCACAAGCATTAGATTCAGGCCGTCGCTCAATCCATAAACTCCCGCGGCCGATCGGGGAAGTCGGCCCCGACGGCATCGACGCCCAGCGCCAGGATGTGCTTGTAGTCCTGCTCGGCGCCGCCCCACGGGCTGATAAACAGATCGGCGGCGTGGGACGCGGCCACCTCCTCGGCGGTCAGCATCGCCCAGTAGGGCATTAGCAAGTCGGCATCCACCGCCCTGGCCATGCCCACCGGGTCGGCCATGCGCGAGGCGTAGATCACGCCCGTGGCAATATCCGGGGCGATCTGCTTCACGTCGCGCAGCACCAGGTGGTCGAACGAGATCGCCATCACCTGGTCGCGCATGCCCAGCTCGTCGAGCAGCGCCACCAGCATCTTCTCGATGTTGGGGTAAAAGATCGGCCCATTCTTGATCTCGATCACCACCTTGGTGCGGTTCTTGGCCCAGCTCAGGACCTCGCGCAGGGTCGGCACCCGGCAGCCATTGAACGATGGGTCAAACCACGACCCGGCGTCGAGCGCCTGGATCTCGGCGGCGGTGTGCTGGCAGACCAGGCCGCTGCCGCTGGTGGTGCGGTTTAGGGTCGGGTCGTGGATCACCATCAGCTCGCCGTCTTTGGAGGGGTTGATATCCAGCTCGATCGCGTCGGCGCGCAGCGAGATCCCGCGCTCAAAGGCCGCCATCGTGTTCTCCGGCGCGTAGCCCGCCGCGCCGCGGTGCCCGATCACAAAGGGGCCGGGCCGGTCGCCAAATGGCTTGATCATTGGGTGCTCCTTATTTTTTAGCAGCTAGTAGCTGGTAGCTGGTAGCTAGTGAGAACGAGTCATTGGTAGCTAGTAGCTGGTAGCTAGTGAGAACGAGTCATTGGTAGCTATCAACTCGTGACAAAGGAACCCGGAGTAGCGGCTAGGTACTGAACACTAGCTGCTAGCTGCTGACTACTAGCTGCCACCTCAGCGCGTCAGCGCCTGGGCCGCCTCAGCGGCGATCGCGATTATCGGGCCGAAGGCGGCGAAGCGCTCGTCTTTGGTCTGCCCGCGCTGGTAGCGCACATAGATCTGGGCGATAATCACCACCAGGCGATACAGGCCCAGCACGTGGTAGTAGTTGATCTGGCTGACATCGCGGCCGGAGCGCTCGGCATAGCGGGCGACCAGCTCGGCGCGGGTCGGGAAGCGCTGGTCGATCGGCATCATCGCCATCAGCTGGAAGGCCGGCGGGTCGTCGGGCTGGCTCCAGTAGCACAGCAGCGTCCCCAGGTCGGCCAGCGGCTCGCCCAGCGTACACATATCCCAGTCGAAGATCGCCACCAGACGGCGCGGGTCGGCGGGGTCGAACATGGTGTTGTCGAGCTTGTAGTCGTTGTGGACCAGGGTCGGCGACGAGGCGGGCGGCTGATGGGCGACCAGCCAGGTGTGAACCGCGTCCATCGCCGGAACCTCTTCGAGCTTGGCCTTGTTCCAGCGCCCGTACCAGCCCTCGATCTGGCGGGCAATAAAGCCGTCGGGCTTGCCGAGCGTCGCCAGGCCCAGCGCCGTATAGTCGACGGCGTGGAGATCGGCCAGCGCATCGACCAGGGCCAGCCCGAGCGCGTGCGGGGCATCGGGCGTGTCGAAGGCTGGCGGGATGCTGCGGCGCACGACCTCGCCAACCCGGCGCTCCATCACAAAAAACGGCGCGCCGGTGATGGCGGGGTCCTCGCAGAACAAAAACGCCTGCGGAGCGGCCGGAAAGGCCTGGTGCAGCAGCGCCAGTACGCGGGACTCGCGGCCCATGTCGTGGGCCGAGGGCGCCAGCGGCCCAAGCGGCGGGCGCCGCAGGACATATTCGTGGGTCCCGTAGTCAAGCAGATAGGTCAGGTTGGCCGCGCCGCCGCCAAACTGCCG
This sequence comes from Herpetosiphonaceae bacterium, assembly GCA_013813565.1. Taxonomy (GTDB): domain Bacteria; phylum Chloroflexota; class Chloroflexia; order Chloroflexales; family Herpetosiphonaceae; genus JACCRK01. Next base: position 1,586 of record JACCRK010000257.1, on the reverse strand, counting down.
CACACTCAGCGCCCGCTCCGACCCGGCCAGCCTGCCGCGCAGATAGTCGGCCAGCCGGGCCTCGTCCAGCCGCTCATCGGGCCGGACACTGATTGTATCGCTCATCGGCGCCTCCCTCGAAAAATCCAAACAGGTTTTAAGAACCGATCCACGAAGGCCACGAAGGATTTCATTCCGTGGGTCATATCACGTTCCGTGGACACTTTTCACGATCCCGTGAAAGCCAGGAAAACCGCTGGATTTCCCCGATATATACTCAGATTCGTGCTCTTCGTGGATCAAAATCCCCACCAGCTGCCAGCTGCTAGCTACGAGCTGCTAGCTTTTTACTCTGCTCCTTCAGGATCTGGCGGGCCACCACCATCTTGTGGACCTCATCGGGGCCGTCGTAGATGCGGGCGGCACGGCCCTGGCGCCACATAAAGGCCAGCGGCGTGTCGTCGGAGACGCCCAGGCCGCCGTGGACCTGAATCGCCCGGTCGAGCACGTCCATCAGCATCTTGGCCACGCTGAACTTGATCAGCGAGATATCGATGCGGGCCTCCTTCGCGCCCAGCTGGTCGATCTTCCAGGCCGCGTGGAGCGTCATCAGGCGGGCGGCCTGGATCTCGGCGGCGCTCTCGGCGATCCAGGTCTGGACGGTCTGCTTTTCGGCTAGCGGGCCGCCAAAGGCGTGGCGCTGAGTGCTGTAGGCGCACATCAGCTCAAAGGCGCGCTCGGCCTGGCCCAGCCAGCGCATACAGTGGTGGATGCGGCCGGGGCCAAGCCGGGTCTGGGCGATCGCAAAGCCGGAGCCACGCGGCCCCAGCAGGTAGCTGGCCGGCACCCGGACATCGTTGTACTCGATCTCCCAGTGGCCGCCGCCGGTGGTGTGGCCCATCACCGGGATTGGGCGGACCAGCTTGAGGCCGGGTGTCCCGGCGTCGACCATAATCTGGCTGTAGCGGGTGTGGACTGGCGCGTCGGGGTCGGTCTTGGCCATCACGATGCCGAACCCGGCGCCGTTGGCGTTGGAGCTGTACCACTTGCAGCCATTGATCACCCACTCGTCGCCGTCGAGCTCCGCCGCAGTCTCCAGATAGGTCGGGTCGGCGCCGCTGACATCCGGCTCGGTCATGCTGAAGAACGAGCGCACCTCGCCGCGCTGCAGTGGCCAGAAAAAGCGCTCTTTCTGATCCTCGGTGCCAAAGTGCCAGAGGATCTCGGCGTTGCCGCTGTCGGGGGCATTGGAGCCGAAGATGCGCGGGGCAAAGTACGAGCGGCCGAGGATCTCGTTGAGCAGGCCGTAGTGCATCACCGATAGGCCCAGCCCGCCGGCCTCGCGGGGCAGGTGCCCGGCCCACAGGCCCAGCGCTTTCACCTCGGCCTGGAGCGCCACGACCTCGGGATGGTCCTCGGCGCACTTGGGGTATTCCTCCTCGTCGTAGCGGAACCACGCGGCCTCTTTTGGCTCGATGCGCGTCTTGACGAAGTCCAGAATGGTGTCGCGCATGGTCTGAATCTCGGCGGGAATCGAAAAATCCATCAGCGTCATTGCTCCTTATTCTGTAGGATCCACCGGAAAGTGTATGCTCTGCGAGCGCCGG
>JACCRK010000247.1 GCA_013813565.1 Herpetosiphonaceae bacterium | reverse complement strand
TGGCGGGCCACGTCCAGTTTCTCGTGCAGGTGCATCGTGCAGCCGGGAGCCTGCTCGCCGTCGCGCAGGGTGGTATCGAAAATACGTACATTATTCATGGTGGTGCTCCGTGAGTAGTAGCTAGCAGCTGGTAGCTAGTAGCTGGTAGGCAGTGGGATTAAAACACTAGCTGCTAGCTACCAGCTACCAGCTGCTAATTCCCCGGCTTGACCGTTTTCGGATTGACGAACGGCATCATCGCGCGCAGCTCGCGGCCGACACGCTCGATTGGGTGCTCGACATCGGCGGCGCGGGCGGCGTTGAAGCGGGCGCGGCCAGTGTGGTTCTCCTCGATCCAGTCCTCGGCAAAGGCGCCGTTCTGGATCTCGGTCAGCAGCTGTTTCATGGCGGCCTTGGTCTCGGCGGTGACCAGGCGCGGCCCGGCGACATAGTCGCCCCACTCGGCGGTGTCGCTGACCGAGTAGCGCATATAGTTGAGGCCGCCCTGGTAGAACAGGTCGACGATCAGCTTCAGCTCGTGCATACACTCGAAGTAGGCCACCTCGGGCTGGTACCCGGCCTCGACCAGGGTCTCGAAGCCGGCCTTGACCAGCGCCGACACGCCGCCGCAGAGCACGGTCTGCTCGCCGAACAGGTCGGTCTCGGTCTCCTCGGAGAAGGTGGTCTCCAGCACGCCGGCGCGGGTGCAGCCCAGGCCCTTGGCGTAGGCCAGCGCGTTGGCCATGGCCTCGCCGCTGGCATCCTGGTGGACCGCGATCAGCGCCGGAACCCCGCCGCCGTGCTCAAACACCTCGCGGACGCGATGTCCGGGCGACTTCGGCGCGATCATCGAGACATCCACCCCGGCCGGGGCGACGATCTGGCCGTAGCGAATGTTGAAGCCGTGGGCGAACATCAGGGTGGCGCCGGGCTTCAGGTTGGGGCCGACCTCGTCGCTGTACAGGCTGGCCTGGGTGGTGTCGGGGACCAGAATCATCACCACGTCGGCGGCGGCGGTGGCCTCGGCGACCGAGTGGACGGCCAGCCCGGCCTCCTCGGCTTTGGCCCGTGATTTGCTGCCGGCGTGCAGCCCGACCACCACATTGACGCCGCTGTCCTTCAGGTTCAGCGCGTGGGCGTGGCCCTGCGAGCCGTAGCCAATGATCGCGACAGTTTTTCCGGCCAGCCGTCCAAGGTCCGCATCGTTGTCATAGTAAAGCTTTGCCATAGTTGTTTGGTTCCTTGTTGAATAGTAGCTGGTAGCTGGTAGCTGGTAGCTAGTAAAATCTTTGTTTGAAAAAAATAGCGTATTTCGGGCAGTCAGCAGCTCGCTCTCACGAGCTGCTAGCTCTTGACAGCAACCTACTCCATCGAGTCGATGTACTCGCCCCACCAGGCGTCCCAGTTGATGTCGTCGTCGGCGGCGTAGTGGGCCTTGTCATCGTAGCTGTTGCTGCTGGTGCTGCTGGTGTCGCTATCGGTCGGGCTGTAGGCTGATTTGGACTCGTAGGTTGTCGTTTCCATGATTGTGTCTCCTTGATTTAGATATCGGCGCTCAGTTCAGATGTCGGGTACAGGGGGCAGGCACAGGGGCCTGCCCTTACGTCGCTCACTCGCTACTGTCACACGGACGGTGGGCGGGTACAGGGGCGCTCACGAGCTGCTAGCTACTAGCTGCTAGCTGCCAGCTACTGGTTACGCCGCCACCCGCTCACGCTCGCGCTCGCTGGCTGGCTGGACGATCGCGGCCGACCCGCGCACCATCGCAACCCGGCCGGTGCGCACCATCTCGCGAATCCCGAAGGGCCGGAGCAGCTCCAGAAAGCTATCGACCTTATCCGGCGAGCCGCTCAGCTCGACCATCATCGCGTCGGGGACCACATCGACAATCTTGGCCCCGAACACATCGGCCAGCTGCATCAGCTCGCTGCGCCGGACGGGCGGCGCAAACACCTTGGCCAGCATCAGCTCGCGGGCCACCGCCGGGTCGTGGGTGACATCGCTGACCTTGAGGACATCGATCAGCTTGTAGAGCTGCTTGATCACCTGCTCGACGCTGGTGGTGTCGCTGTCGATCACCAGTGTCATCCGCGAGACTCCCGGCGTCTCGGAGTGGCCCACGGTCAGGCTCTCGATGTTGAAGCCACGGCGGCGAAACAAGCTCACGGCCCGATTCAGCACGCCAGGCTGATCACGGAGTAAGGCGACTAAGGTGTGTTTCATAATCTGCTCCTGAACATTAGGGTGATAACGGCGCTACTTGTTGACGGTCACCGCGGGCGTTTCGGCCGCCGCTTTGGCCGGCTCTTCGCTTGGATCTTCAAACATATCGCTGATGCTGGATCCCGGCGCGACCATCGGGTACACGTTGACCTCGCGCTCGACCATGAACTCAATCAGGAACGGGCCTTTGGTGGCGCGGGCGGTATTGATGGCGTTGGCCACCTCGTTCTGGTGGGTGACGCGCAGGCCGGGAATCCCGTAGGCGGCGGCCACCTTGACGAAATCCGGGCTCCACATCGGCGTCGAGGAGTAGCGGCGGTCGTGAAACAGCTCCTGCCACTGCCGGACCATCCCCAGGAAGCCATTGTTGATAATGCACATCTTGATCGGCAGCTCCTCCTGCATCACCGTGGCCAGCTCCTGGATATTCATCTGCCAGCCGCCGTCGCCGGCGATCGTCCAGACCTCCTCGTCGGGGCAGGCGACCTGCACGCCTAGCGCGGCCGGCAGGGCAAAGCCCATCGTGCCCAGCCCGCCCGAGGTGATGTGGGTGTGCGGCTTCAGGTAGTCGATCAGCTGGGCCGCCCACATCTGGTGCTGGCCGACGTCGGTGACCACCCGGAACTCGCCCTGCAGGATGCGGGTGAACTCGGCGTAGACGTGGTGGGGCATAAACATGCCGTTCTGCGGATCGAGCTGGCGCTGCGAGCGGCTGGCCTGCAC
>JACCRK010000226.1 GCA_013813565.1 Herpetosiphonaceae bacterium | reverse complement strand
AACCAGGCCGTGAAGGCGCCACACACCGAGGGTACTGCGGTTTCGCCGTGGGAGCGTAGGGGGATGCGCGCCAGACCATCCAGCTAGACCGCCGAGCAGTGCACACTGCTCGGCGGTCTGGCGTTTTTGTATATAGAATAACTTCTTATTCCATTTCAGGTCTTATCAAAAGCACCTAGAAACTATTTTGCTCAAAATGAGATAACATAAAGTTCTAACCACGTTGTAAATACTTTGATTAGTTTGACATCAGCGATGCTGAATGGTATACTGCACTGCCGTTACGCGTAGATGTAGCGTGCATAATGATGCACTTTTGCTCCCTGAAGACCTTCAGCACAGCCATTGCAGTGCTAAGAATAGGTCTTCGATTTTTGTTAAATGTTCAACGGCATTGTGACGGCAATGCCATAGCTTTAGCTAGAACACGCTCACGGTATAGTAGACGTGAGAACCGTCGTTTTATTTCCCATCATTTGGAGGATACGGATGCCCACAATCAACCAGCTGATCCGCAAGCCTCGCAAGCCTGTCACTAAAAAGACCAAGGCTCCTGCGCTGCGCTTTACCTACAATTCGCTAAAGGGGAAGCTTACCCGTGGCAACGGCGCTCCCCAGAAGCGTGGTGTATGTACCCAGGTCAAGACCATGACTCCGAAGAAGCCGAACTCAGCACTCCGCAAGGTGGCGCGCGTGCGCCTGACCAATAACATGGAGGTCACTGCGTATATCCCCGGTGAGAGCCATAACTTGCAAGAGCACTCTGTGGTGTTGATTCGGGGCGGACGGGTTAAGGACCTGCCAGGCGTGCGCTATCACATCGTTCGCGGTACTCTCGATGCACAGGGCGTGAACAACCGCAAGCAAGGTCGATCGAAGTACGGTACGAAGAAGAACGCGCAGCCAATTGGTAAGAAGAAGTAAGGTAGGAACAAATGCCACGACGACGAAAAGTAGCTAAGCGACCTGTTGCGAACGATCCAATTCACAATAGTGTCCACGTACAAATGTTCATCAACAAAGTGATGATGCACGGCAAGAAAAGTGTTGCTGAGAAAATTGTCTATCAGTCGCTTGATATTGCCAGCCAGCGCTTAAGCCGTGAGCCATTGGAAGTGTTTGAACAAGCACTTCGTAACTCCAGCCCAACTATCGAAGTCAAGCCAAAACGTGTCGGCGGGTCAACCTATCAGGTGCCAGTTGAGGTTAAGGCCGATCGGCGTATCGCCCTGGCGATTCGCTGGTTGCTGACGGCAGCGCGCGCCCGCTCTGGCAAACCGATGTACGAACGGCTTGCTGCTGAGCTGATGGATGCCTTTAACAACACTGGGGCAACTGTTAAACGCCGCGAAGAGGTGCATCGTATGGCTGAAGCAAACCGCGCTTTCTCCCACTACGCTCGCTTCTAAACCCACCGTCATCACCTGGTGAATGGCAATTTGCAAAGCGGCTAGACGGTGTGTTTAGCCGCTTTTTGCCTGTGTGATACCGATTTGTGGTACAATAAAATACCCACAGTGAAGGCTATCACAAGTTATTGAATATTGTCTGGACGAGTGCGAACCCTCGTCCCTAAACCTTGAAGTACGGAGACTCGAATGCCTCGTTCGACACCGCTAGAGAAATTACGCAATATCGGCATTATTGCCCATATTGATGCAGGTAAAACTACAACCACCGAGCGGGTCCTGTTTTATACAGGCCGCAACTATAAAATTGGTGAAGTCCACGACGGCTCAGCCACGATGGACTGGATGGAGCAGGAACGTGAGCGTGGAATTACGATCACGGCGGCTGCTACAACTGCAAAGTGGTCGGTTGATGATGAGGAGTATCAGATCAATATTATCGATACTCCCGGTCACGTAGACTTTACCGCTGAAGTTGAACGCTCACTCCGCGTCCTTGACGGCGGTGTGGTTGTGTTCGATGCAGTGTCCGGTGTAGAGCCGCAGTCAGAGACGGTTTGGCGCCAGGCTGATAAATATAACGTACCCCGAATCTGTTTTGTTAATAAAATGGATCGCATGGGCGCGAATTTCGACCGCACTGTTCAGATGATTGTTGATCGCCTGGGTGCAAAGCCGGTGCCGATTCAGCTACCGATCGGTGCTGAAGAGAACTTCCTGGGCATTATTGATCTCATGGCCAATAATGCAATCTACTATATGGATGATATGGGCAAGAACCATGAAGTGCGCGAAATTCCAGCTGACCTGGCTGACAAAGCTGCAAAAGCGCGCGAGTTCCTGATCGAGTCGATCGCTGAAAGCGATGATGAGCTAACGATGCTCTATCTCGAGGGCCAGGAGCTTAGCTACGATGAGCTGCAGCGTGGTTTGCGCAAGGCGACCATTGCTAACAAACTGGTTCCAGTTTTGTGTGGCTCGGCCCTGAAGAATAAGGGTGTCCAGCGCATGTTGGATGCGGTTGTTCACTTCCTGCCAGCACCAATTGACGTTCCGCCGATTAAGGCTGTTCGCCCTGGGTACGACCCGGATGCGGAAGATGCTGAATTTGTCGAGCGACCGCACAGCGAAAATGCACCATTTGCTGGCCTGGTCTTTAAGATTATGGCTGATCCATTTGTCGGCAAGCTGGCCTACTTCCGGGTCTACTCTGGTAAGCTGGAATCTGGCTCATATGTCTTGAATACCACCAAAAATCGCAAAGAGCGCGTCGGTCGTTTGCTGCAAATGCACGCTAATCACCGTGAGGAAATCAAGGAAGTGTACGCTGGCGATATCGCTGCAATGGTGGGTCCGAAAGAGACCTTCACCGGCGATACCATTTGTACAATTGATGATCCGGTTGTGCTGGAAAATATTAAGTTCCCTGAGCCGGTTATCTCGGTGGCAATTGAGCCGAAGACGAAAGCCGACCAGGACAAGATGGGCATTGCCCTATCACGTCTGGCCGAAGAAGATCCAACCTTCCGCTTGAATACCGACCAGGAAACTGGTCAGACCATTATCCGCGGGATGGGCGAGCTGCACCTTGAGGTTATCGTTGACCGTATGATGCGCGAGTTCAAGGTTGAGGCTAACGTTGGTAAGCCCCAGGTTGCTTATCGCGAAAGCATCACCAAGGCTACCGATATTGATAGCAAGTTCGTGCGTCAGTCCGGTGGGAAAGGTCAGTACGGCCACGTTAAGGTGCGTTTCGAGCCAAATGAAGAAGGCAAGGGCTTCCTGTTTGTCAATGGCGTCGTCGGCGGTACGGTTCCCCGTGAATACGTGCCAGCGGTTGAGGCCGGTATCAAAGAGGCCATGGAGACCGGCGTTATCGCTGGCTACCCAGTTGTCGATGTGAAAGCTACCCTGTACGATGGCTCATACCACGAGGTTGACTCGTCGGAAATGGCGTTCAAAATTGCTGCTTCGATGGCGCTCAAGGACGGCGTTCGCAAAGGTGGCCCCCAGATTCTGGAGCCAATCTTCAAGATTGAAGTGACTGTGCCAGAAGATTACATGGGTTCCATCATCGGCGATATCACCAGCCGCCGTGGTCGTATCGAGGGTATGGAAGCGCTTGGGAATGCCCAGGTGGTGCGTGGTTATGTGCCGCTGGCCAATATGTTCGGCTATGCCACCGACCTGCGCTCGCAGACCCAGGGCCGCGGTAACTATTCGATGGAGTTCCACCACTACGAGGCGCTGCCACGGCTGGTGCAGGAAGAGATTATCGAAAAAGCCCGCGGCTAGCTCTAGTAGCTTAGCCAAACCCACATGGTCAGGTTCAACAAGAGCCTGACCATGTGGGTTAATTCTTACATTGTCTATGAGCCTGTCAATTTACCCGAAGGGCTATATGAAATTCAAGCCACTTATCTTGATCGCCGGAACGCTGGGTATTATTATACTTGTCGCCCTTGTTGGCCGCACGATTCAGGCGAGTGGTGGCGATGCCGAACGCGCTATTCCGCGACTACTTGGTTATTTATTTTTTTTTACGCTACTGGCAGTTATTATTAAACGCATATTCTTGCGCCAGCGCTAAGCGTTCCTGCTTAATTGAAAAGGGCGACTCCTCAATACAAAGGAGTCGCCCTTTTGGTATGCCTTTGGCTTGCTTTAGCGGCTGGTTGCTGCCAGGCGCGGGATCAGCGCCAGAAGAACTGCGCCAACAATGATGTGCAGCGGCGCTGAGGCCCAGAAGAAGTTTGGGTAGAGTGGCGCCACAATCGTTGGCACAATGCTCACGATGGTAAACAGCGCCCCGCCAATTACGAAAATCTGGGTGCCCCGGCTGGTGAAGCGGTGGAGGGCATACAGGATTAAGCCTCCCACCAGACCCGGCAATACGCTGGCCCCGGTGATCGAGCCGAGATTTAGCTCGGCAAAGGTGTTGCCCGTGACCTGCTCATAGATAAAGTAGTAGATGTTGGCAATGACCGCCGCCACGACCCCGGCGATGAGCCCGGCTTTAAGGTAGGTGACGATCGATCCGCTGCTTGAACGAGTGGCTGTTTGCATTGGTTCCTCCTGGCTTTAAATAATAAATAAAATTAGCTGACTAAGTATATTGTCGATAGCTATCCCTGAACAGTTGCTCAGGTATAGCTGGCTAAGTTAAGTTCGTCCGCACTTGCATCAAGAGGCGACGGAGCAACATGCGCTCTTCAGCAGTTAAGCCGGCCAGGGTCTGGGCTTCCAGATTGGACCAGCATTGTTCGATCGCCGGCTGGAGTTCAAGCGCCTTTTGGGTCAGATAGACCCGTGAAATACGCGCATCTTCACGATCTGGCAAGCGCCTGATCACTAGATCGCGCTCCATCCGCTGGAGCATCCGGGTCAGTGTCGGGGCCTCAACACACATGCGCTCAGCGAGCTGCGATTGAGTCAGTCCATCTTCCTGCGATAGCTGTAGCAGCACCATCTCTTGCCCAACGTGAAGATCAAGCGAGTTCAAGGCGCTATTAGCCACATTTCGATGGGCCTTGCAAACCTGGGCCAGGAGGTAGCTGATGGTTTCTTGGATGTTTAATGTGTTCATTGTTTAGTTAGCTAAATAATACTACTGCTAAAAAGAATGTCAAGGGGTTGATGACACTGTTTCAGGATTCAGCCGCCATAAAACTGGCGATGCGCTGCACATACTGGGCCCGATCAAGGAAGTAGGCGCCACAATGGGCGACCCCCGTGACAATCCACAATTCTTTGGGTGAAGATGCGGCATTATATAGATGGTAGGCATGCCGAACCGGTATCATCGTATCATTGGTGCCGTGAATCAACATCACCGGGCGCGGGCCGATCTGCGCAATCACATCGACCGGGCGAACGCTGTCAAAGCGGTAGCCGTAGCGATGGCCGGTCACCCGGTCGGCGATCGCCACCACCGCCCGTGAGGGCAGCCGCCGCCGGTTGACCGCGTGGGTGACCACATCACGCATCACGGCAAATGAGCTATCGGCGACCACGCGGCGGATCCGGGGCTCGATCGCCGCCGCCAGCAGCGAGACCGCCGCCCCCATTGAGTACCCGATCACGCCGATTGTCGCGTCTGGCCGGCGTGCCGTGGCATAGCTGACCGCCCCCAGCAGGTCGGCCACCTCGTGGTAAGCCAGCGAGCAGATCGAGTTAGCGCTGGCGCCGCGCCCGCGAAAATCAAACAGCAGCACATTCATACCGGCGCGCCAGAGACCTGAGCCAATCCCAAGCAGCTCGTGTTTGCTGCCGCGATGGCCATGACAGCCAATCACGACCTGCTTGCTGTCAGGACGGGGCAGCCACCACCCGCTGATCCGCAGGCCGTCGCTGGTGGTAAACTCGATGGCCTCGTAGTCAACCCCGGTCTCAAATGGGGTGAAGGTAAAGGTTAGGTCGCGGCGCTCGGCGCGGGTCGGGCCGCTGATCTGGCGGGCGGCGTAGGCGGCAACGCCGGCTAAGGCCCCGGCAACCCCAGCTCCAAGGCTGGCGCCAACTATTTTACGTGACATAAGCAATCTCAGGAAGGCTCCATTACCCTCAGCAATCCACTCTCACCAACTGCTGATAAGTGGCACTCCCTACTCCTTATTCGATACTAAACACCATCTCAACATCGCCAATCCGAATCCGGTCGCCGGCGCGCAATGTATGGGGCTGATAGGCGGTCATGGTAACACCGTTGACGCTGGTGCCGTTGACGCTGCCCTGATCGACAAGCTGATAGCGGTCGCCATGCTGCTGAATCACAGCGTGACGACGTGAAGCAATGCCCCGATCATGCTCGGCTAGATCGATCTCGGGGTGATGGTTTTGAACGGGGTCGCGCCGTCCAATGCGGCACGGCAGGTGCAGCAGCGGCATCTCCCAGACGGCACGGGGCGAGGTGATGACGAGCTTTGGCACGGGGAGCTTGATCGGCGAACCACATCCGGTGCAGAAACGTGCTCCAGGCTTATTCATCCGCCCACAGTTGTCACAGATTGGGCCGCTGGGGCTTGGGGGCGGGGTCCAGGTTGGTTGGACTGGCGGATTCCAGACGGGCGATTGAGCTGGCCCTCCTTGTGGCGCCACCTGCGGGACCGGCTGTGGAATCGGCCGGGCCTGGGCCGCCGGCTGATTTGGCCAGGCTGGCGGAGCGGGCCAGGCTGAGGGGGCCGACCAGGGCGCTGGGTTCGCTGAAGCTGGTGCTGGCTGCGGAGTGGCGGCCTGAGCCGTTGGCGGCAGGGCCAGATTGCCATTGGCACAATCCTCCAGCGCCTGCTCCAGCTCGGCCATAGCCTGATAGCGCTTCTCACGCTCCAGCGCCATCGCTTTGATAATCACCTGCTCCATCTCTGGGGTCACCGACTGATTATGCCGGATCAGCGACCCTTCCTTGGGCGTCTGGAGCGGCACTGGCGGCAGGTTGGTCAGCATATGCAGCATGGTTGCGCCAAGCCCGTAGATATCGGCCCGTGCATCGGTCTGGCCCTTGCCATACTGCTCCGGCGGAGCATAGCCAGCCGAGCCCATCGCCACGGTATCTTTGCTTTTATGGGCTTTATGGGTGCGCGCCACGCCAAAGTCAATCAGCTTGATCACGCCATCGGGTGTTAGCATAACGTTCGGCGGCTTCATATCCCGGAAGATAATCGCTGGCTCACGGGTATGCAGATAGTGGAGCACCCGCGCAATCTGAATGCCCCAGTTGATCACATCTTTTTGAAAGAAAGGCGCATTCGTCTCCCGCTGTTTATCTTCCAGCGTCTTGCCCTGGACATACTCCATCACTAGGTACGGGCGCCCGCCCTGCTCAAAGTCATCGATAATCTGGGGCAGGTTGGGATGATTGAGCGACCGCAGCATAGACGCTTCCTGGGTAAAGAGCTTACGATTCTCGGCAACTTCTTCCGGGGTAGACTCGAGGGGTGGGCGCATCTCTTTGACAGCCCAGATCGAGCCATCGCCCAAGCGCTCGCCTCGATAGACCGCGCCCATACCGCCGCGTCCGATCACGCCGAGGATCCGGTACTGTCCCTGAGCGCCCTGTAAGGTTGTCCCATCTGGTAGCAGATCAAACACAATGAACCTCAAATGAACAAATATCACCTATTAATAATCAATTATCAGTCAAGACGGCCCAACTGGCAACTGTTTTCAGCTAAGCAATTCGTGGGCAGTAAATCACCCCAGCCAACAGCGTTGACTGGGGTGAGGCGTGATCAGGGTCGCTGCTGCGACTAGCGGTTGTTATAGAGGGCGGTGATCAGCTCGCCGTTGGTGGTATCGCCGCTAAGCTCCCAGAAGAATGCTCCGCCGAGGCCCTGGTTCTTCTTGTAGGTCATTTTGCTGGCGATGGTGGCCGGGGTATCGTAGCTCCACCAGTTGTTGCCGCAGTAGGCGTAGGCGGTGCCGCCAACGGTGCCGGTGGCCGGGCAGCTGTTCTTGAGCACCTTGTAGTCTTCGATGCCAGGCTCGCAGCCGACGCCGGTGCAGGGTGCCGGGCCGGTGGCGCTGCCGCCGGGGGCGGCCTGGTTGACGCCGGTCCAGCCACGTCCATAGAAGCCGATGCCAAGCAGCAGTTTACTCGCCGGCACGCCCTTGCTCTTGAGCTTCTGGATGGCGGCGTCGCTGTTGAAGCCGGCCTGCGGAATGCCGGGATACGAGGTTAGTGGCGAGTGCGGGGCGGTTGGGCCGTTGCCGTTGAAGCCCCCGAAGTAGTCGTAGGTCATCACGTTGTACCAGTTGAGATACTGGGCCGCGCCGCCGTAATCGGCCGCGTCGATCTTGCCGCCGTTGCTGCCGTCGGCGGTAATTGCGGCGGTGACCAGGTAGTTAGCGCCGAAGCGGGTGCGCAGGGCGGATATCAGGGTTTTGAATGAGCTAAAGCCGCTGGTGTCGCAGCTCAGGCCACAGGCGTTGGGGTACTCCCAGTCGATATCGATGCCATCGAAGACATCGGCCCAGCGGGGATCTTCGATCAGGTTATAGCATGAGTTGGCGAAGGCGACCGGGTTGGCAGCGGCCTGTCCAAAGCCACCCGACCAGGTCCAGCCACCAAACGAGAAGAGCACCTTAACGTTTGGATACATCTTTTTCAGCTTGCGCAGCTGATTGAAGCTGCCGCGCAGCGCCCCGGCGTCCCACGAGTCGGCCACACCATCGACGCTCTCAGCGGCGCTGTAGAAGCGATCGTAGTCGGCGTAAGTGTCGCCAAGCACACACTGGCCATTGGTGACGTTGCCAAAGGCGTAGTTGATGTGAGTGAGCTTGCTAGCCGAGCCGCTGGTGACGATATTTTTGACGTGGTAGTTACGCCCGTAGACGCCCCACTGGACAAAGTAGCCGAGGATTTTCGCGCCGCCGCCAGGTGTGGTGGTGGGTGTTGGGCCGATTGGCGTCGCGGTTGGGTTGATTGGCGTTGCGGTTGGGTTGATTGGCGTTGCGGTCGCCCCAACGCACGGGCCACGATCTTCCCAGACGCCTGAGGTGGTGACGCCTGGCTGCTCGCCCTGGGTCCACCACTTGGCGCGCCACTCGCGGCCATTGTGCGAGGCGGTGTTGCCAACAGTGTACACCTTTGTGCTTACCCAGGCCGCTGAGGTACAGCCGCCGGGTGAGGTTGTCGGGGCGGTGGTCGCCGTTGGCCTGGGGGTGCCGATTGGCGTTGCGGTTGGTGGTGTGGTTGGGTTGGTGGTGGTGACCGGCGTCCAGAGGGACGCTACAGCTGCCGGGGTCCAGTCGGGCTGTGAGGTGTGGGCTTGAATACATTTGTATTCGACCCCATTGTAGCTGACGACCTGGCCGACGCTGTAGGCCTGGAAGTTGCCGTTCCAGGCAGGTGCCGCTGCCGCCACGGGCTGATTAAAAACAACAAGGCTACAAATCATCATCAAAAGAACGGTGAGTGATACAGCTTGTGACCATCGTAGACTAAACCGCTTCATTACAGGATTCCTTTCAGGAGCGCTATCATGGTGCTCCATAGGTTAAAGGTCGTTGCGCGGGTGCTCCATTGCGGACATAGATGTTAAGCTGATGGGCTGACCTAAACTCAATGCGATTGCATTTCTATCACTTTCAGACTAGGATTGCCTCCTTCTAGCAAAACAATCGAATAGTTCATTGAATTTACAAAGTATATAATAGTATAATTATTTTAAGTTTGTCAAGTAGGAATTTTAAGCCAGCACAAGCGGCGCCAGAAGATGCGCCGAGAATCGAGGGGCGAGCAGCATCTTTTAGGGCAATATGCGGCCGTAGAACGCTCAATTTGTTCGATAATGCACCAGCGGGCGGCGAGGACAAGCTGCTTGCTAAGCCTGGTAGAACTACCGGGACAATCGGATTAATCGCTTGAATAGTGAGCTTGACAAAGTTACAGCGATCTTTTATACTCCACTTTGTAAGTTCAATGGACTGAATGCATGACCATACTTGAAAAAGCCACCCGTGAACACACCAAAGTCCATAATCGACGGCTTATTCTGCGGACGATCTACGATCAGGGGGCGATTAGCCGAGTTGATATCTCGCGAATGACCCAGCTGACCCGCACGACCGTCTCGGCCAACGTCAGCGAGATGCTCGACGAAGGCCTGGTTGAAGAAGTTGGCACTGGCGAATCGGTCGGCGGCAAACCGCCAACTCTGCTGAGCCTGGCCGAGGACTCCCGGCACTTGATTGGGCTGGATCTCGCTAGCGGAACCCTGCGTGGCGCCGTGATTAGTATGCGGGGCAAGGTGCGCCATCAGGCCAGCGTGGCGCTGCCAGGCCAGGGCGGCGAGGCGGTGCTGGCGGCGGTCTACCAGCTGATCGATCAGCTGATCGCCAGCACATCCAGCCCAATTCTGGGGATTGGCATTGGCGCACCAGGCATTATCGACGCCGCCCAGGGTATGGTGCGGCAGGCGGTCAACCTGGACTGGCGCGAGCTACCACTGCGAACAATCCTGACTAAGCGCTACAGTCTGCCGGTCCATGTCGCCAACGACAGCCACGTCGCCGCGATCGCCGAATATACCTTTGGCGTCCATAAGAATGTTGGCAACCTGGTGGTGGTAAAAATCGGCCGGGGGATTGGCATGGGCATGGTTCTGAACGGCCGACTATTCTACGGCGATGGCGGTGGCGCCGGCGAGATTGGCCATGTGGTGGTGGTGGATCACGGGACACTGTGTCGGTGCGGCAGCTTTGGTTGCCTGGAGACGGTGGCCAGCAGCCAGGCGATTATCCAGCAGGCGCGCACAATGGCCCACCACCAGCCTGAGTCGAAGCTGCACGCGCTGGTCAGCCAGGGGCACGAGCTGACGATGGTCGATGTGGTCGCGGCCCACCACGCTGGCGATACCACCCTCCAGCCGATCATCACCAATGTGGGCCGCTATCTGGGGAGCGCACTGGCATTTGTCGTTGGCACACTCAATATCAACCACGTGATTATTGCTGGCACCGTCGCTGGATTTGGCCAGGCCCTGCTTGAGCCGCTCAACGCTCAGCTCCAGCGCCGCACGCTGGCGACCCTGGCCCACCAAACCATGATTGAGCAAAGCACGCTGGGGCCGGATATTGTCACCCTGGGCGCCGCCGCCCTGCTGCTCGCACAGGAACTGGGCTTGAATCAATTTCCATAGATAAAGGAAGCGGCATGTATCGAGAATCACAAAACCTATGGAAATGGCTGCTCGGCGTTGATGTTGGCGGGACGAAAATCGCCACCCTGCTGGTTAACGACCAATGGCAGGTGTGCGAACAGCTGACGGTGGCCACCAATCTGACCAGCCCCCAGCATACGCTGGATAGCATCATCGATGCAATATGTGAGACGTTGCGGCGGGCCAATGTGGCGCTCTCGGAGGTCGGGGCAATTGGCCTGGGCATTCCAGGCCAGGTGAACTCAAGCACGGGCGTGGTCAATCTGGCGGTGAATCTTCAGTGGGACACGTTGCCGGTTGGCGCGCTGCTACGCGAGGCATTAAGTATTCCGTGTTTTCTGGAGAATGATGTTCGGGCGGCGGCCTGGGGGCTGCATCGCTTTGGCCACGCCCGCAGCGGGGCTAGTCTGGCCTACCTGAGCATCGGCACTGGCATCTCGGCCGGACTGGTGCTCCAGGGCCAGCTGTATCGCGGAGTCCACGGCATGGCCGGCGAAATCGGCCACAGCAGCCTCGATCCCCACGGGCCGCGCTGTAGCTGTGGCGGGCGGGGCTGCCTGGAGATGCTGGCATCTGGCCCGGCGATTGCCCGGATGGCCCAGGCGGCCCTGGAGGCAGGTGCCCCGACCAGCCTGCGGCACATGGCGGCTCCGGCGACAACCGCCCAGGTCTATGCGGCGGCGGCGGCCGGCGACGCGGTAGCCCAGGGGATTGCCGGGCAGGTCGGCCAGGCGCTCGGTCGGGCGATCTACAATCTGGCGCTGGCCTATGATGTTGAGCGGATTATGCTTGGCGGCGGAGTGACCGCTGCCGGAGATGCCTTTTTCCAGCCGATTGTGGCTGAGCTGAACCGCCTGCGCGAAGAGTCGCAGCTGGCCCGCGCCCTGCTGACGCCGGAGCTGGTCGGGCTGGTGGCGGCTGACTACAACGTTGGCGGCTGGGGCGGCGTAGCGCTGGCAGAAAAGGGGCTCCATCACACGCTTTCGCTTCCTGCGGCGGTACAGCCGCGGATTGTTCATACCAACACGAATGCCAAGGAGGGATTATTGGCCGCTAATCGCTAGGGCGTCAGGGTTAGCAACGAGGGGTTAGGCCTTAGCGCCACGCTGCTCGCTACCCTGGCGACCCACACCGTGCCTGAAACATCGCTTGCTTATTTTCAAAAACCTGATCGTTTGTTATGCCTTGATACCTTCAAGGAGGAGCTCCACCATGAATCGGAAACTTTGGCAACTGCTAAGCCTGCTCACCATTCTGTCGTTGTTTGTCGCCGCCTGTGGCAGCGAGGCCGCCACCACCGCTCCAGCCACCAGCGCGCCCACGCAAGCGGCCGCCGCACCCGCCGCGACCGAAGCGCCTGCCGCGCCCGCCGCGACTGAAGCGCCCACCGCGCCCGCCGCAACTGAAGCCCCAGCTGCGACCGAAGCCCCAGCTGCAACAGAGGCCCCCGCCAGCGACTCGACGGTAGCCGCGCCCGCCGCCTATACGGAGCTTACCCAGGCCGAGGCCGGTGAGTTCAAAGGCAAAAGCGTCAGCATCTTTGGCGTCTGGGTTGACGAAGATGAGACCCGCTTCAAAGATACCCTGGCCGAGTTCTCCAAGCGCAGCGGCATCGAGATCAAGTACGAGGGCTCGAAAGAGTTCGAGACCCTGATCACGGTTCGCGTCGAAGGCAACAACGCCCCCGATATCGCCAACTTCCCCCAGCCCGGCCTGATGGCCAGCTTCGCCCGCGAGGGCAAACTGGTCGAGCTGAGCAGCTTTATGGACCAGGATCAGTTCAAGCAGGACTACATTCAATCGTGGATCGATCTTGGCTCGGTTGATGGCAAGCTGTATGGCTCGTTCTTCCGCGCCAGCGCCAAGAGCCTGGTCTGGTATCCAGTGCCCCAGTTTGAAGAGGCTGGCTACAAAGTTCCCGAGACCTGGGATGAGATGCTGGCCCTGAGCGACCAGATGGTCGCCGACGGCAACACGCCCTGGTGTATCAGCATCGAGCACGCCGGCGCCACCGGCTGGGTCGCCACCGACTGGATGGAAGACATCATGCTGCGGACCGCCGGGCCGGACAAATACGATCAGTGGGTCAAGCACGAGCTGCCGTTCAACGACCCAGCCGTCAAGAACGCCGCCGAGATTATGAGCAAGATCTGGTTCAACGAATCCTATGTCTACGGCGGCACCACCGGCATCCTGACCATTCCGGTCGCCGACACCCAGACCCCGATGTTCGATGCCGCCAAGCCCGGCTGCTGGATGCACCGCCAGGCTGGCTGGATCCCGGCCTTCTTCCCCGAGGGCAAAGTTGCCGGCACCGATAGCAACTTCTTCTATCTGCCGCCGATCGACCCGGCCCAGGGCAAGCCCGTGCTTGGTGGCGGCGACATATTCGGTATGTACAACGACCGCCCCGAGGTTCGCGCCGTCATGCAGTACCTGGCCACCGCCGATGCGGCCAAAGCCTGGGCGCAAAAAGGCGGCTTCCTCTCGCCCAACAAGAGCGTGCCGCTGGACTGGTACCCCAACGAAGTTGACCGCAATCAGGCTGCGATCATCAAGGACGCCACCGT
The DNA here is from genome assembly GCA_013813565.1 of Herpetosiphonaceae bacterium. Taxonomy (GTDB): domain Bacteria; phylum Chloroflexota; class Chloroflexia; order Chloroflexales; family Herpetosiphonaceae; genus JACCRK01. The sequence continues at coordinate 30,002 of JACCRK010000226.1, read as the reverse complement.
CTTCCGCTTCGATGCCTCCGACCTGATGCCCGCCGAGGTTGGCGTGGGCACCTTCTGGACCGGCATGGTCGACTATGTCGGCGGCGAGGACCTCGACAGCGTGCTGCAGTCGATTGAGGATAGCTGGCCGAAGAAGTAGGACGTAGTGATCAGTGGCTAGTGGCTAGTGATCAGAGGCTCGCAGGTAAAAACTAGACATCTGATCACCGCCGCTGGCTGAGCCTGTGAAGCCCTATCAGTCGGGCTTCACAGGCTCAGCCAGCCCTGACCACTGACCTCTAATCACAGATCACTAATAACTGGAGCGCTTATGCTGATCGAACAACCAACGCCATCATACCGCGATGCTCAGGGGCGCTTGCGATCGCGGCCGCTCCGGCTCCTGATTGTGCTGGCGACGTTCCTGGCGACGATCTTGGGGTTTGGCTGGGGCTTTGGCGTGATGCGCGACCCGACCACGCCGCGCTGGCTGGTCACCAGCATTGCGCTGCTGATCGGGGTGCTGGGCATCTGGCTGCTGTTCTGGCTGGCCAACACGGCGGTGGCGCTGCTGCCGAGCGAGCGCTGGCAGCAGCGGCTGCGGGCCTGGGTTTTTGTTGGCCCGGCCCTGGCGCTGCTGCTGATCTATCTGGTCTACCCAACGCTGCAGACCATCTACCTGAGCTTTATGGACGCCCGCGGCGATAGCTTTGTCGGGCTGGATAACTATGCGTTTGCAGTAACCGACAAGACGATGCGCTCGGCCTTTGTCAACAATATTTACTGGCTGGTCGGCGTGACGGTGTTCAGCGTAGTGCTGGGCCTGGTTATCGCGGTGATGCTCGATCGGGTGCGCTACGAGGCCTTCGCCAAATCGCTGATCTTCCTGCCGATGGTGATCTCATTCGTCGGCGCCAGCGTGATCTGGAAGTTCATCTATGCGTATCAGCCGCCGGGACGCCCGCAGATTGGGCTGCTCAACGCGGTGGTGACGGGCCTGGGCGGCCAGCCGGTCGGCTGGCTGATCGATCGCCAGTTCAACACCTTCGCCCTGATCGCAATTATGATCTGGCTACAGACTGGGTTCTGTATGATCATTCTCTCGGCGGCGCTCAAGGCTATCCCCGGCGAGATTATGGATGCGGCGCGGATCGACGGGGCCGACGAGATCGAGATCTTCTTCTACATTATCATTCCGGCGCTGAAGACGACCATTATCACCGTTGGAACCACCGTGCTGATCGCGGTGCTGAAGGTGTTTGACATTGTGTATGTGATGACCAACGGCCAGCACAACACCGAGGTGATCGCTAACCGCATGTACGCCGAGATGTTCCGCTTCCGCAACTTCGGCCACGGCAGCGCCCTGGCAGTGATTCTGTTGATCGCGGTTCTCCCTGTGATGATCGCCAATGTGCGGGCGTTCCGCCGCCAAGGACAGTAGCCATGAAAAACTCCTATGGTCTGCAAAAGTTCGTTAGCCGCACCTCGCTGCACATCGCGGTGGTCGCCATCTGCTTTCTCTGGACGCTGCCGACGGTCGGGGTGTTCATCAGCTCGTTCCGCGACTCGACCGCTATGCGCACGACCGGCTGGTGGACCGCCCTGGCGCATCCGTTCAACTTCACCCAGTGGACCACCCAGAACTATGGCGAGGTGATGACCTCGAATGGCCTGGGCACGGCCTTTCTGAACACGCTGGTGGTCACAATCCCGGCGACCGTAATTCCGATCACCGTGGCGGCCTTTGCGGCCTACGCCTTCGCCTGGATGAATTTCCCCGGCCGCAAGTTTTTTTTCGCGCTGGTGATCGGCTTGATGGTGGTGCCGCTGCAGGTGGCGCTCATCCCAATGCTGCGGCTGTACACCACCATGGGCCTGAACGGGACGTTTCTGGGGGTCTGGCTGGCGCACACCGGATTTGGCCTACCGATGGCGACGTATTTGCTGTATAACTATATCTCGCAGCTGCCCCGCGATTTGCTTGAGTCGGCCTATCTCGACGGGGCCTCGCACTTTACGGCCTTTGTGCGGCTGGTGCTGCCGTTGTCGCTGCCGGCCATCGCCTCGTTCGGCATCTTCCAGTTTCTGTGGGTCTGGAACGACCTGCTGATCTCGCTGGTCTTTCTGGGCACCAGCTCGGATGTGGCGGTGCTGACCGGGCGGCTTTCGGCGCTGGTTGGCTCCCGTGGTCAGGACTGGCACCTGCTGACGGCGGGCGCGTTTGTCTCGATGCTGGTGCCGCTGGCGGTGTTTTTCTCGCTCCAGCGCTATTTTGTTCGTGGTCTGCTGGCCGGCTCAGTAAAGGGTTAATCGTCATGACACGTTCACTTTCGCTCCAGCCCGCCCCACGCTCGCTGGCCCTGCACGCCGGCGTGGCCACGCTGGCGGCTGGCCGTCTGATTGTGCTGGACAGCCAGCGGCCGCAGGATCTGCTATTCGCCGCCCGCCAGCTGGCCCAGGATCTGCGCGACATCGCCCAGCTGGAGTGGGAGCTGGCCGCCGGCAGCGCGGTTCCCCCCGCCCAGATCGGCGTGCTGATCACCGTCGCCGCCAATGCGACCGCCCATCCGCAGGGCTATCGCCTGAGCATTGCGCCGGATCTGGTGCGGATCACCGCGAGCACTGCGGTGGGCGCCGGGTACGCCACCCTGACCCTGCGCCAGATCATCGCCCAGTCCGCCGGGGCGCTGCCGTGCCTGGAGATCGATGACTGGCCCGACTTCGACCAGCGCGGCGTGATGCTGGACATCAGCCGCGACAAAGTGCCGACGCTGAAGACGCTGCTGGCGCTGATCGATGAGCTGGCCAGCTGGAAGATCAATCAAATCCAGCTGTACACCGAGCACACCTTCGCCTACCGCCAGCACCCCACGGTCTGGGCGCAGGCCACGCCGCTGACCGGCGAGGATGTGCTGCTGCTCGATGCCTACTGCGCCGAGCGCGGGATTGAGCTGGTGCCGAATCAAAACACGTTTGGCCATATGCGCCGCTGGCTGACCCTGCCCGAGTATCACGCTCTCTCCGAGGCCCCCGACGGCTGCGACACGATCTGGGGCCGCTTTGACGAGCCGTTCACGCTCAACCCCGGCGATCCCGGCAGCCTGACGCTGGTGCGCAGCCTGTTCGATGAGCTGCTGCCCCACTTCCGCAGCCGCCAGATCAACGTCGGCTGTGATGAGACGGTCGATCTGGGCCAGGGCCGCAGCAAGGCGGCGGTCGCGGAGCGCGGCAAAGGCCGGGTCTACCTGGACTTCGTGCTCGACATCTACCGCGAGGTCGCCAGCCGGGGGCGGACCATGCAGTTCTGGGGCGATATTATTGTCGAGTACCCGGAGCTGGTGGCCGAGCTGCCGCGCGACACGATTGCGCTGGAGTGGGGCTACGAGGCCGAGCATCCCTTTGATGAGCACGGCGAGCTGTTCGCCAAATCCGGGATTTCGTTCTACGTCTGCCCTGGCACATCGAGCTGGAACAGCGTGGCCGGGCGCACCCACAACGCGCTGGAGAATCTGCGCAGCGCCGCCAGGGCTGGGCTGAAGCACGGCGCGATCGGCTACATGATCACCGACTGGGGCGATAACGGCCACTGGCAGCCGCTGCCGGTCAGCTATCTGGGCTTTGCCTATGGCGCGGCGCTGAGCTGGTGCGGCGCCAGCAACATCGACCGTGACGTGGTCGAGCTGCTCGACACCCACGTGCTGCGCGATCAGACCGGCCTGGTCGGGCGGATCCTGTACGATCTGGGCGATGTCTACCGCCAGATCGGGCCAAAGCTGCACAACAGCTCGGTGCTGTTCCTGGTGCTCCAGGCGCCGCTCGACAAGGTTGGCACCCACGCCGGGCTGACGCTCGACGGGCTGCAGCAGGCCAGCGCCAGGATCGCTGACATTCTCGAACCGCTCGACGAGGCCCGGCTCCAGCGGCCCGACGCAGCCCTGATCGAGCGCGAGCTGCGCTGGGCCGGCGGGCTGCTCCAGCACGCCTGCGCCCGCGCCACCTGGGTCCTGGAGGGTCAGCCAGAGGCAGCACGGGCAATGCTAGCCCGCCAGGCCGCCGAGCTAATCGCCGAGCACAGCGTTATCTGGCTGGCGCGCAATCGCCGGGGCGGTCTAGTCGATAGCCAACAACATCTGCTGAAACTGCAGCAGGATTACGAGGTAGCCAATGCCTGATATGCTGGTCAAACTGTACACTCTGCCGCCGCTGGCCCCGCTGGTCGCCGGGCAGCAGGCCGCCGGGGTGACGATTCGCCGGGCGCTGGCCCCCGAGCAGCACGTGGTGCTGGCGTGGGTGGCGCGGCACTTCGATGCCGGCTGGCAGAGCGAGTGCGCGGTATCGTTCGCCCGCCAGCCGATCGCCTGCTGGCTGGCGACCAGCGGCGAGGCGCTGCTGGGCTTCGCCTGCTACGACGTGACCGCGCGCGGCTTCTTCGGCCCGACCGGGGTCGATCCGGCGGCGCGGGGCCGTGGGATCGGCAAGGTGCTGCTGGTGGCGGCGCTCCAGTCGCTGTTTGATGCCGGGTATGCCTACGCGATCATCGGCGGCGTTGGCCCGGCGGATTTCTACGCCGCGTCGGTTGGCGCGACGATCATCCCCGACTCGGACCCGGGCATCTACGGAGGATTGCTGAAAAGCTAACGCGATGCTGTACCTTCATAACGCCACCATTCTTACGCCACAGCGCCAGATCGAGCAGGGCGCCATGCTGATCGATGACCAGCGGATTATCATGCTTGGGCCGGCCCACGTCGTGCCGCTGCCGCCTGGGTCCGATACGCTGGATGCCGAGGGGCTGCTGCTGGCGCCGGGGCTGATCGACCTGCAGCTCAATGGCGCGTTTGGCCACGATTTTACCGCCGATCCTGGCGCGATCTGGGCGGTGGCGGAGCGGCTGCCGCAGTACGGCGTGACGGCGTTTCTGCCGACGATTATCACCGCGCCAGCGGCCCAGGTTGCGGCGGCGCAGCAGGTGCTGGCGCTGGGGCCGCCGTCCGGCTGGCAGGGTGCGCAGCCGCTCGGGCTCCATCTGGAGGGGCCATTTCTCAACCGGCAACGCAAAGGCGCCCACAATCCAGCCCACCTGCGCCCGCCCACGGCTGAGGCGGTCGCCGGCTGGTCGCCCGGCGCTGGGGTGCGGCTGGTGACGCTGGCCCCGGAGCTGCCCGGCGCCCTTGAGGTCAGCAGGCTGCTGGCCGAGCGCGGGGTCGTGGTGAGCGCCGGCCACTCGGGCGCCAGCTACGCCGAGTCCAGGGCTGGATTCGCCGCCGGGGTGCGCTATGGCACGCATCTGTTCAACGCCATGCCGCCGCTGAACCATCGCGAGCCGGGTCTGATCGGTGCGCTGCTGCACAGCGCCACGGCGGTCAGCGGAATCATCCCCGACGGCATCCATGTCCACCCAATGATGGTGGCGCTGGCCTGGGAGGGGCTGGGGCCAGGGCAGCTGAACCTGGTGACCGATGCGATGGCGGCGCTGGGCATGCCCGCCGGCCAGTATCAGCTCGGCGACTACGCGGTGACGGTTGATGCGACCAGCGCCCGGCTGGCCGATGGCACCCTGGCCGGCAGCGTCCTGGCGCTCGACGCCGCACTGCGCAACCTGATGGCGTTCACCGGCTGCACGCTCCAGGCAGCGCTCCCAACCGTCACCAGCACGCCTGCCACGCTGCTGGGGCTGGACTACGAGCGGGGCGTGCTTGCACCGGGCACGCTCGCCGACCTGGTGCTGCTCACCCCGACTGGCGAAGTGGCGACTACGATCGTCCACGGCCAGATTGTTTTTGATCGGAAGGCTGAACATGTTGCTTGAATCATTTCTCTACCGTGAGATCCACGAACAGCCCGCCGTGATGCAGCGGGTGCTCGATCGCGAGCTGCCGAATATCCAGCGCCTCGTCGCCGCTATCCGCGAGCATCAGATCGAACACGTCGTGATCGCCGCCCGAGGCACCAGCGACAACGCGGCTCGCTACGCCCAGTATCTGCTTGGCGCGGTCAATGGGCTGCTGGTGACGCTGGCGACGCCGAGCCTGTTTCTGCTCTACCAGCGCCCGCCCCGGCTTGGCCGCGCCCTGGTGCTGGGCATCAGCCAGAGCGGCCGCAGCCCCGACATTGTGGCGGTGCTGCACGAGGGCCGGCGCCAGGGCGTGCTGACCCCCGCGATCACCAATATGCCCGACTCGCCGCTGGCCCAGGCCGCCGATGTGGTGCTGAACCTGCAGGCGGGCGTCGAGCAGGCCGTCGCCGCGACCAAAACCTACACCAGCCAGCTGACCCTGATCGCGCTGCTGAGCGCGGCGCTGGCCGACGACCAGGCGATGAGCGCGATGCTGCTCCAGCTCCCGGCCTTCGTGACGGCCACACTGGAGCAGGCCGCGACGATCGGCCAGTACGCCCAGCGCTATCGGTTTATGCAACACTGCGTGGTGATCGGGCGCGGCTACAACTATGCGACCGCCTTCGAGCTGGCGCTCAAGCTGAAGGAGCTGACCTACAGCAGCGTTGAGCCCTACAGCAGCGCCGACTTCCTCCACGGCCCGCTGGCCCTGGTCGAGCCGGGCTTCCCGATGATTGCCGTGGCGCCGTCGGGGGTGCTGCTGCCGGAGATGCAGGCATTTATCGCCACTGTCAAGGAGCGCGGCGCCGATGTGGTGGTGATCAGCGACTCGGCGGAGACGCTGGCGCTCGGCCAGGTGCCGCTGACGCTGCCCGCCGGCATCCCCGAGTGGCTCTCGCCAATCGTGGCGATTGTGCCCGGCCAGCTGCTGGCGCTGCACATCGCCCACTCGCGCGGCTACGACTTCGACCAGCCGCGCGGGATTCGCAAGGTGACGGAGACGCGGTAGGGCTTAGATCACGGCGGCTACGGAGTAGTACAGAGACCCGCCGTATGTACGGCGGGTCTCTGTGCCCCATGGGCATGCAATAGTCACCCGATCATTTGATAATTGGCGTGGAGCGAACACAGAAGTAATGGCATAAACGCAAATGACAACGACCCTTTTCTATAATCTGTATCCCCTTCGCTGGGCGCATTTTTTGTGCAGTGAAGAGTCTACCGTAAACACCCAGCCGCCCCCTGTTGCGCGATGCCACGCCGGGCTTGGGTCGAAGTGCTGGTAGAATAACTTTTTATCCCTGAACAGTTGAGGAAATAGTGTTATGGTTCAGTCACCGTGTCCGTATTGCGCCAACCCGATCACGCTCATGCAACTTGCGCTAGCCGCTTCACCCTGGCACCTGAAGTGTCGCCAGTGCCAACGCCCTGTCGGCCTCAAAGGGTGGGCGCTGGCCATCTTCGGGGTATATGTGGTCGTTGCAGTGGCGCTGATAGCGCTGATAGTGTTTATCTATATCACTGAGCGTACCATTCCACGGGTATCCATCCCCATATCAATGCTCATCATCGGCGGCGTCGGTCTGATTATAGAGGCGCTTCTGCTCGCCGCCCATCCGTTCAAGCCATAATTCATCTATACCTTAATTACTCCCAGACCCGCTCATCGCGCAGCTGGCCGGGGTTGAGCAGGTTTCTGGAGGGGACGAGCTCCACGCTGCACTTGAGCTTGAGCACCGTGTGCAGCCGGTCGGTGACCTGCCTGACCAGCTCGGCATCACCTTTGTTGGCGGCAATCAGCACCTTCAGCTCATCGCGATGCTTGACCCGTGTGACCACGGCGCTCCACGTCCGCACCGTGGGCAGGCCGGCAAACACGACCTGGAGCTGGTGCGGGTAGATGAACAGCCCACGGACCTTCATCCCCTGCCCTAGCCGCCCCTGGATGCCGAGCAGCCGCGGGGTTGTCCGGCCACAGGGACACGGCGCATCGCTCAGGATCGACATATCACCGGTGCCAAAGCGGACCAGCGGGTAGACTGGGTTGAGCGGCGTGACAACCACCTCGCCGATCTCGCCGGCGGGCAGCGGCAGGCCGGTCACCGTATCGCAGATATCGACCAGCATATCGGCCCGCACATGCATGCCGTTTTTGGCGGCGCACTCGTAGGCGATACAGCCAACATCCGCCGTGCCGTAGCCCTGCTGCACATTGATCCCCCGCGCCTCGATCGCCACCCGCAGCGACTGCGGCAGTGGCTCGGCAGAGACAAACGCATTTTTCAGGGCGAGCGCAACCCCCTGCGCGGCGGCCTTGTCCAGCAGCGCATTCAGGTATGATGGCAGCCCGATGTAGGCCGTCGCGCCACTGTGCGCCAGCGTCTGGATCTGCTGCTCCTGGTTGCCGATGCCGGCCGGAATCGTCATGCAGCCCAGCGCCCGCGCACCCTCGTCGAACATGTGTCCGGCGGGCGTGAGGTGAAAGGAAAAGCAGATGATCGCCCGGTCCCCGGCGTTGAGTCCAGCCGCCACAAAGGCCGCCTCCCAGGCCCAGTAGTCCGCGCCCGGCCCCTGCGGATCGTAGATCGGCCCCGGCGACTGAAACATGCGCTTGATCTCGCTCATCGGCACGCCCAGCAGGCCGCCAAACGGTGGCGCGGCGGCCTGGATCTCGCGCAGCTCGTCTTTGCGCAAAATCGCCACGCTGGTCAGATCGGTGGTGTGCTGGAGGGTCGCCGGCGTGATCTCAGCGGCGGCCAGGCGATGCTGCAGGTGGCTGGACTGTGACTCGGCGAGGATGGCCTGGAGGCGGGATCGGAGCTGCTCTTCGCGTTCACCGGGGGCGCTGTATTCCATACGATATCCCTTCTTCTGCTACGATAGCCAGCGTTTACGCCGCTTGTACGATTTGATGCTGCGATAGCTTTTCGCCGTGTCGCCGGCGCCCAGGCCCAGATAAAACTCGCGCACGTCGGCGTTGTCGCGGAGCTTGGCGGTCTCGTCGGCCATGACCACGCGGCCATTCTCCATCAGATAGCCATAGTCGGCCACGCTCAGGGCCAGGCGGGCGTTTTGTTCAACCAGTAAAATTGTCACGCCCTCGTCGCGATTGATGCGCTGAATGATGCCGAAGATCTCCTGGACCAGCAGCGGCGCCAGGCCCAGCGATGGCTCGTCAAGCAGCATCATCGTCGGGCGGGCCATCAGGGCGCGGCCAATCGCCAGCATCTGCTGCTCGCCGCCGCTCATGTAGCCCGACTTCTGGTGGCGGCGCTCGCGCAGGCGGGGAAAGTAGGCGTAGACTTTCTCGATGTCGTCCTTCACGCCCCGATCGCGCCGAATGTAGCTGCCCGCCCGCAGGTTCTCCTCCACGGTCAGGTGCTCAAACACCCGCCGGCCTTCCATCACCTGGAAGATACCCATGCGCACGATATCGGCGGCGTCACGGCGGTCAATGCGCTGGCCCATAAACTCAATCGTGCCATCGGTCACCGCGCCGTTCTCGGGCTTGAGCAGGCCGCTGATGCTCTTGAGGGTGGTGGTTTTGCCGGCTCCGTTCGAGCCAAGCAGGGCCACAATCTGCCCCTCGCGCACCTCCAGCGACAGCCCTTTGAGCACCAGAATCACGTCGTTATAGATCACTTCGATGTTGTTGATGCTGAGCATAGTGTCTCCAGTGGCTAGCAGCTAGCAGCTAGCAGCTAGTGGGTGGGTCGGGTTCGATAGTCTAGTAGCTAGCAGCTAGCGGGTGGGTCGGGTTCGATAGATTCGTTGCTGGCTGAGCCTGTCGAAGCCACATCGTAGGTTTCGACAGGCTCAGCCAGCGGGGTAAACAAGCGATTCAGCGGATTAGAATGGTCTAAAAGTAGCTACCAGCTACCAGCTACTAGCTACTTTTTAACCTCAACCACGTCGCTGATCGCCGTCCAGGTGCCGCCCTTGACCTGATAGATCTTGGTGGCGACGGCGCCCTGGTGGTCGCTGGCGCCGAAGGTGATCGGGGCGGTGATGCCGCCGGTGTCGAAGTTTTGCAGCCCTTCAAGCTCGACGCGAATCGTCTCGCCGGTCACTGTGCCTTTGGCGGCGGCTCGCTTGATCCCCTCGGTCATCACCGCCATTGTCGCCCAGCCCTGGCTGAACACCAGCCCCTTGTCGTTGTCGCTGATGCTGCCCTGGCCCTTGCCGGCCAGATACTCGTTGATATCTTTGACGGCGGCGACGTCAGCGGCCGGCGGGGCATAGGGGATGATGCCAATCGCACCCTCGGCCGCCGGGCCAGCGGTGTTAACCAGAATCTCGTTGGCGGCAAAGTTGAGCATCACAAACTGGGTTTTCAGCCCTACTGTAGCGGCGTTTTTCAGCGCTAGCGAGGCCGGGCCGGCGGTGTTCTGCACCACCACGTAGTCGGGCGCGAAGGCCTGCACCTGCTGGATCTGGGCGGTCAGGTCGGTGGCGCCACGGGGCATCGCTACCTTGAGCGTTTCCATGCCACTGGCGGCGGCGATCGTGTCCAGCGCCGACTCGGGCGACTTGCCGAAGGGGCTGTCGTTGTAGAGGAAGGCCACTTTGATGCCGGTGGCGTTGCTTTTCTGCTCCAGAATGTACTGCAGCGCAATCCGCATCTGGTCGGAGTAGTTCACGCCAACCACAAAGTTGTAGGGCGCCTCGGCAACGTTGGTCAGCTGCTCCGAGAGCGAGGCCGACATAAACGGCAGCTTGTCGGTGGCGATCTTCTGGCGCAGCGCCTCGGTGTCGCCGGTGCCCCAGCCAATAATCGCCACAACTTTATCCTGCGAGACATACTGCGAGTAGAGCCGCTCGGCGTTCTCAACCTTGTAGGCATAGTCTTGCGAGATCAGGTCGATCTTGCGCCCGTTGATGCCGCCCTTGCCGTTGATCCACTCGACATACGCCTTGACGCCGTTGGCGTATGGCACACCCACATCCGAGGTCGCCCCGGTCAGGTCGAAGATCGCGCCAACTTTGATGTCGCCAGCCGCGCCGCCGCTTGCCGGTGTCTCGGCGCCGCAGGCCGCCAGCACGCCGACGATCATGGTGATCAGAATCCATCTACTGAGTCGTTGCATACCAAGCTCCTTGTCCAAAGAAGAAAAACTATCCGCCGCGATCAATCATTGCTGCTGGCTGCCCTTCGACGTGCTCAGAGACCGGCTCAGCCAGCGTCCCTAGTACGAGAACGGCCACAGATTGAAGTAGTTCTTGATGTTGTGCCAGACCTTGGCCAGCCCCTCCGGCTCGAAGATCAGGAACAGGATAATGACCAGGCCGAACGCGCCCTGCTGAATGTAGGGCAGCATTGTGTCAATGTTGGGGTAGATGTTGCTTACCTGCCGGCCAAGGCTCTCGATCAGCGCCGGCAGCAGGGTGATAAACGCCGCCCCGTAGATCGAGCCGGCGATCGAACCCATGCCACCGATGATGATCATCGCCAGGAACGAGATCGAGGTGCCGATCTCGAAGCGGTCGGGCGAGATCACCAGCCGGTAGTGGGCCAGCAGCGCGCCGGCCAGCCCGACAAAGAACGATGACACCGCAAAGGCCAGCAGCTTGGTCCGAAACAGGTTGATGCCCATCACCTCGGCGGCGATATCGCGGTCGCGCACCGCCACGAACGAGCGCCCGACGCGGGTGCGAAACAGGTTGGTCGCCGCCAGCGTCACCAGAATCGCGATCGGGATCAGCAGCCAGTAGAAGCGAAAGTCGCCGTTCTGGTTCATATTCAGGCCGAACAGCAGGGTCGGCCGCAGCGAGAACGACTCGCCGCCGGTCAGCTTGGGCGTGTGGGTGATAATCCAGATGATGATTTGCTGCGCGGCCAGCGTCGCAATCGCCAGGTACAATCCTTTCAGCCGCAGCGACGGCAGCCCGAACAGCGTGCCAACCAGGGCCGTGAACAGCGCCGCCAGCAGGATCGAGACCAGAAACGGCGTGCCGCCGGTGCCGCCGAACAGCTCAAACAGCCGGCCGGTGAACAGCGCCGAGGCATAGGCCCCGACCCCGAGAAACGCGCCCTGGCCCAGCGAGATCTGCCCGGTGAAGCCGACCAGAATGTTCAGGCCAATCGCGCCAATCGCGGCGATCGCAATTGTGTTGGCCAGGTATAGCTGGGAGTTGTCGGCGACGAAGGGGAAGATCAGCAGCGCCGCCAGGACCAGCCCCAGCCGCCACTTCTGCCACGACGACTGCTGGAGCGCCATATCTTTGCCGTAGGTGGTGTGAAATACGCCAGATTGCATAGAAGCCCCGCCCTGAAAACTACAAGTGCTACACCCGCTCGATAATCTCACGGCCAAACAGGCCATACGGCCGAATCATCAAAATGATAATCAGCAGAACATACGGCAGCACCGACTCCAGCCCCTCCAGCCCCAGCTTGACGTTGAGGTAGCCCGCCGAGAACGACTCGATCATGCCGATGATGATCCCGCCGATGATCGCGCCGGGGATCGAGTCAAGGCCGCCGAGGATCACCACCGGGAAGACGAGCAGCCCAATGTTGCCCAGCGAGGTGTTGATGCCGCCGTTGTTGTTGGCGACCAGCAGCCCGCCAATCGTCGCCACCACCGCCGCGATCGACCAGGCGATCGCAAAGACCCGCTTGATCGAGATGCCCATCGAGAGCGCCGCCTGCTGGTCGTCGGCGGCGGCGCGCATGGCGATGCCGGTGGTTGAGAAGCGGAAAAACAGGCTGAGCAGCAGCAGCAGCAGCCCGGCGATCCCCAGCGCCCACAGCCGGTCGGCGGTGATGCGGGTGCCAAACAGCTCGATGACATGGCTGGGGAAGATCGGCGGGAAGGCCCGCTGCGAGGTGCCAAAAAAGGCCGCGACGATCGCCCGCAGCAGCTGCGAGAGGCCGATCGTGACCATGATCACCGAGATAATCGGCTCGCCGATCAGCGGGCGCAGCACCAGCCGCTCGATCAGCACGCCCAGCCCCACCGCAACCGCCAGGGCGGCGGCGATCGCCAGCGGCCACGGCCATGGGCGCAGCGGAAAGCCGGTCTCGGCGACCAGCGCAAAGGTGACGTAGACCCCAACCAGCAGCAGCTCGCCCTGGGCGAAGTTGATCACATCGGTGGCCTTATAGATCAGCACGAAGCCCAGGGCTACCAGCGCGTAGATCGCCCCATTCATCAGCCCGGTAATCAGCAGCGGCAGGAAATTTGGCATAGGTGCTCCAGTCGATCACGCCTGAACGGTGCGAATAGGCAGGCTGGTGGCGATGCGGGCGGTGCGGCCATCCTGGTAGGTGATGTCGGTCGCCACCTCGACCGCGCTGGCCCCGGAGTAGAGCGCGCCGACGATGGTGGCGTAGCGCTCCTCGACAAAGCCGCGCCGGACCTTGCGGGTGCGGGTCAGCTCCTCGTCGTCGGCGTCGAGCTCTTTGTGGAGCAGCACGAAGTGGCGAATCCGGGCGGCGGCCGGCAGCTCGCGATTGACCTTCTCGACCGCCGCGGCGATCAGGTCGTAGACCGCCGGCTTGCTGGCCAGATCGGTGTAGGTGGTGTAGCCGATCTGGTGGTTCTCGGCCCACTTGCCGACGTTGGCGAAGTCGATATTCAGCATCGCCACCACGTAGTCGCGGCCCCCGCCAAACGTTACCGCCTCGCGGATGTAGGGGCTGAACTTGAGCTTGTTCTCGATAAACTGCGGCGAGAAGGTCGCGCCGGCGTTGAGCCGCATCACATCCTTGAGCCGATCGATCACTACCAGGTGGCCGTGGTCATCGAGCATGCCGGCGTCGCCGGTGTGCAGCCAGCCATCGACCAGGCTTTCGGCGGTGGCGGCGGGATTTTTGTAGTAGCCCTGAAAGACGGCCGGCGATTTTTGCAGGATCTCGCCCTCGGGCGAGATGCGCAGCTCGTTGTCGGGCAGCGGCTGGCCCATCGTGTCAACCCGAATATCGTCGTCGCGGTGCAGCACGGCGATGCCACAGATCTCGGTCGAGCCATAGATCTGCTTCAGGTTGACCCCGATGGCGTGGTAGAAGCCGAACACATCCGGGCCGAGCGCCGCGCCGCCAGTGTAGCAGCGCCGAAAGCGCACCAGACCCAGCTGATCGCGCAGCTTGTGAAACATCAGGGCGTTGGCCAGCTGGTATTTGAGCCGCAGTGCCCCGGCGAGCGGCCGCTGGTTGAACTTGGCCTCCGCCGCCGCGTAGCCAATCGGCAGCGCCCAGGCGTACAGCTTGCGCTTGAGCCAGCTGGCATCCTCCAGCTTGACCTGCACCTGCGAGACCATGTTCTCCCAGATCCTGGGCGGCGAGAACATGACGTGCGGGGCGATCTCGCGGATATTCTGCTGGACGGTCTCCGGCTCCTCGGGGAAGTTGATCGTGAAGCCAACCTGCATGCCGCAGGCCAGCGCCATCATCTGCTCGCCGATCCAGGCCAGCGGCAGGAACGAGACAAAGTCATCGCTCGGCTGAAGCGGGTCGACCTGCATCAGGCTGGCGCCCATCGCCAGCAGGTTGTGGAAGGTCAGCATGGCGCCCTTGGGCTTGCCGGTGGTGCCCGAGGTGTAGCACAGCATCGCCAGGTCGCTGCCCTGTCCCAGCGCAACCTCGGCCGCGTAGGCGCCGGGGTGCTGGCGCGCATACTCGCGGCCCAGCTCCTCGACAGCGGGAAGAGCGTGCAGGATCGGTTCGCGGTAGGCGCGCAGCCCGCGGGGGTCGTAGTAGATCACATGCTTGACCTTGGGCAGATCGGGCAGGATCTCAAGCAGCTTATCGACCTGCTCCTGGTCCTCGACCACCACGATGCTGGCGTCACAGTGGTCGATGATGTAGCGCACCTCATCGGCGACCGCGTCCTGATACAGCCCGACCGAGATCGCCCCGAGCGACTGGGCGGCCAGCTCGGCATAGACCCACTCCGGCCGATTGTCACCGACGATCGCCACTGTCCCGCCGCGCTCCAGCCCCAGCGCCAGCAGCCCCAGCGCCAAGTCGTGGACGTGGGCGGCATACTGGCGCCAGGTCACCGGCTTCCAGATCCCGAACTCCTTCTCGCGCAGCGCCTCGCGCTCGGGCCACTGGGCCGTGTTGCGCATGAGCAGCTTGGGAAATGTATCGCTATTCGACGTGCTCAATCGCCAGCTCCTCGCCCAGGTAGGCCTTGATTACCTCAGGATTGGCTTTGACCTCGTCGGGCGTGCCCTCGGCCAGCTTGCGGCCAAAGTCCAGCACCGCGACCTGGTCGGAGAGATCCATCACCACGCTCATGTCGTGC
The DNA here is from genome assembly GCA_013813565.1 of Herpetosiphonaceae bacterium. Taxonomy (GTDB): domain Bacteria; phylum Chloroflexota; class Chloroflexia; order Chloroflexales; family Herpetosiphonaceae; genus JACCRK01. The sequence continues at coordinate 14,933 of JACCRK010000226.1, read as the reverse complement.
TCGATCAAGATGCAGGTGATGCCGCGCTCCTGGTTGATATCGATAATAAAGCGCGCCATATCTTCTTTTTCCTCGGCGTTCATCCCGGCCATCGGCTCGTCGAGCAGCAGCAGCTTGGGCGCCATCGCCAGCGCCCGGCCAACCTCGACCCGCTTGCGCAGCCCATAGGCCAGCGACCCAACGGTCTGCTTGCGGATCGCCTCGATCTCCAGGAAATCGATAATGTCCTCGACAATCTCGCGGTGCTCGATCTCCTCGCGGCGGGCGCGGCCCCAGAAGGCCATGCCGCTGAGCACGCCGCTGCGCATATGGATATGCCGGCCGACCAGCAGGTTGTCGAGCACGGTCATGCCGCGAAAAAGCGCGATATTCTGAAAGGCGCGGGCGATGCCGAGGCGGGCGATATCGTAGGGGCGGAGGCTGGCCATGTCCTGGCCCTCAAAGACCAGGCGGCCGTGCTGGGGCTTGTAGACGCCGCTGATGCAGTTGAGCAGCGAGGTTTTGCCGGCGCCGTTCGGCCCAATGATAGCGTAGATTTGTCCCGGCTCGATCGTCAGGCTGACGTTGGCGATGGCCGTCACGCCGCCGAAGCGTAGAGTGATGTCGTCTACGGAGAGTTGCGCCATTGTGGTGTCTTCCTCCCCTTTGAGAAAACGCCCGAATGGGAACGAGCAGGGTTGGTTTTAGAGTTTAGGTTTAGGGATGCTGGTTTGGTTGCGTGGTCATGCAAGCATACAAAGATATTAAAATATTGTCAAACTGAGGGGACGAATAATCAGGGCATGGGCAACGTCAGCCCTCACCCCCGCTGCTGCGGCAGTTGGTGCCCACAGGGTACCCCGGGCACCCCGGCGAGGGGTGGTGGCCAGCGTGATCATCAACCGAACCCGCGACTTTGCCCATGCCCTGATGAATAATCCACGAAGGGCACGAAGAAGTCCGCAACGCAGAGATCGGTGGCCAGGCAACCAGGGGCTGGGCTGGGCGGCGGCATGGGGCTGTACGGCGGGTCTCCGTACCCGCCTTCGCGAATCCGCTTTATTTTCGCCAGGCCGCCAGCAGCTCCTGCTCGCGCTGGGCGCTGAGGCCCGGCTGGCTCCGCTCAGGGGCTGACTCGACAATCGTCGGGCGGGTCCGCAGCCACGCCAGGGTGTCGCGGGCGGTGTCGAGGAGCGGCCGGTAGCGCAGGCCGGCCCGCTGGGCTTTTGTGCAGTCGTAACGCATAAACCCGGCGTACTCGGGGCTGTTGGGCAGCCACAGCGGCAGGTCGCTGAACGGCGTCACGTCGTGCTCGGCCAGAAACTCCTCACCGACCCAGGTGAGCTCGGCGGCGCTGGCGCTGGCCTCGCGGCAGGCCGCCAGCAGCGCGCCCAGCGTCAGGTCGTGGTCGGGGCCGGTGGCGTTGAACACGCCCGCCTGGCGCGTCTCGGCCATGTGGAGATTCCAGGTGGCCAGATCGCGCACGTCGATCAGCTGGAGCGGGTGATCCGGCCCATCCGGCGCCAGCACCGCGCCGCCACGGGCGATCCGGCCCACCCAGTAGGGAAAGCGTCCGCTGGTGTCGTGCGGCCCAACCAGCAGCCCCGCCCGCAGATGAAGCACGCGGCCCGGCATCAGCGCCTCGGCAGCCTGCTCGCAGCGGGCCTTGCGGGCGCCGTAGGTCGGCATATCCGCCGCATCCTCCGGCCCGTCGCCCAGATCCAGGGTCGGCGCGCTTTCGTCCTGGTTGAGCGGGCCGTTGTCGGCGTAGGCCGAGATGCTGGAGATAAAGGTGTAGTGATCAACCTGATCTTGCAGCGCTGCGACGGTGGCGCCGACCGCCGCCGACAGGTAGCCGCAGGTGTCGATCGCCGCGTCCCAGCGCCCGCTTTTGAGCTGGGCCAGGTCGGCGGGGTTGGTGCGGTCGCCCTGGATTCTGGCGACGCCGGGGAAGAGATCATGGTTGGTCTTGCCACGATTGAACATCGTCACGTCGTCGCCACGGGCCAGCGCCGCCGCGACCACCGCCCGTCCCAAAAACGCCGTCCCGCCGATCATCAGTAGTTTCATCCACATCCTCCACTGGGACGCCGATCGGCGGTCCGCCTCAGCGTTTCCCGAAGTACACCTCAGTCTGGTACTTAAAGGCAACCTGCCCGTTGCTCTGGTGCCGCTCGAAGAGCTGGCGCAGCGCATTCTGGAGCGGCGCATAGCTCGGGTGATCCGGCTCGGGCGTGTACGATGATGAAAACACCCGCCCGTTCAGCCCAGCCAGATCGAACAGCTGCTGGTTGGGGAGCGTGTACAGCGTGAAGCCGCCGGGGGCGAAGAATGCGCTCATCTCCGCCTGCCGCTGCTCAGGCATTGCGCTGCTGCGGTGGCTGACCTGGCTGTAGTCGGTGCCGTAGGTTTGCAGCACTGTCTCATAGTCGCGCAGAAAGGCCGTATCTTCACGCCGAAGATTCCAGATCAGCACAACCCAGCCAGCGGGCCGCAGGATGCGGTTCCACTCGGCGCGGGCTTTGGCCTGGTCAAACCAGTGGAAGGCCTGGCCGGCGGTGACGAAATCCACACTGGCGTCAGGCAGCGTCGTCCCCTCGGCGCTGCCGTCAACGCTGGTGAAGCTGGGATACAGGGCCAGCAGCTGCTCGCCGGCCTCGCGCATCGCGCGATTTGGCTCGATGCCATAGACCGGGTTGCCGTTGCGCAGCCATAGCTCGCTCAGAATGCCGGTGCCCGAGCCAATGTCGGCGATCTGCGCGCTGGCGCTCAGCCCACACTCAGCCGCCAGCAGCGCCACGATTTCCGCTGGATAGCTCGGTCGGTATTTGACATAATTATCAACGCGAGTGGAAAAACGTCGGGTGTTATCGGCCATTAGGAAATCCTTTCGACTACACGATCATTCCGGCGCGGCGGGCCACGGCCAGCTTCTTGGCCTCAACCCGCAGGCTGGCGGCATCGATCATCTCGTCATCAACCACGATCGCGCCCAACCCCGCCTCGGCATCGGCCCGCTCGTAGGCGCTGATGATCCGCTGGGCGCGCTCAAGCTCGGGCGCCGTCGGCAGAAACGCCGCGTTGACGATCGGGATCTGCGATGGGTGGATGACCCACTTGCCGTCGAAGCCCAGCTGGGCGGCCCGCTCGGCATCGCGGCGACACTGCTCGGCATCGCGAAAGGCGAAGGTGACATTGTCGATCGCATCGATGCCGGCGGCGCGGGCGGCGATCAGCATTTTGTGCTTGGGATAGTGGAAGGCGCTCCACTGGTCGTCGGCTGAGCGGGCGCCGATATCGCCGGCATAGTCGGCCAGGCCAAAGATCAGGCTGGCCATGCGCGGCGAGCAGGCGGCGATCCGCTCGGCATCCAGCACCGCCCGGGCCGACTCGATCAGGACCTCCAGCCGGATGCGGCCGACCTCCAGCCCACAGTGCTGCTCGATCTGGGTCAGCAGGCGGTCGACAAAGAGCACATCGTCGGCGCGCTCGACTTTGGGCAGCACGACGACCTGAATCTGCTGGCCGGCCGCCTCGACGACCTCGATCAGATCGCGATAGTGGTAGCTGGTATGGATGCCGTTGGGGCGAATCGCCACCACCTTGCTGCCAAAATCCAGCGTGCGCAGCGCCTCAATCAAGGTCTGGCGGGCGGCGACCTTCTGCGAGACCGCGCAGGCATCCTCAAGGTCGAGAATAACCTCGTCGGCAGCCGACGCGGCAGCTTTGGCCATCATCTTCAGGCTGTGGGCCGGGCAGGTCAGCTCAGTGCGGCGGATCACGGGGGATGGTTGCATCGTGTTCTTCTCGGTCAACAGAATTCTTCGCTGGCTGGCGCAGCTGGCAGCCGTAACCAGCGGCTGAGTTGGGACGCAGCCGCTGGTCACCACTGCTGGAGCCTGACTACGAGGAGAATTCGCTGAATACGTAGGCGGCCGCGCCAAGCAGCCCAATGTTGTCGCCCAGACGGGTCAAAATAATTGGCACATCGTGGTAGCCGGGGAGCGCCCGGCGGGCGATCTCGGCGCGGGCCGGGGCCAGCAGCCGGTCGCCCAGGTTTGAGACACCACCGCCGATGAAGATCGCCTGCGGGCTGTAGAGATGCAGCAGGTTGACAAAGGCGATGCCACACCAGCGCCCGGCCTGCTCGATCAGGCCGCTGGCAAACGCATCGCCGCGAATCGCCGCCGCCTCGATCTGCTGGGTTGTGACGGTCTCCGGAGTGGCCAGCTCGTGGAGCAGGGTTGGGGTGCCTGCCAGCAGGGCCGTCCTGGCCTCGCGGGCAATCGCGGTCCCCGACGCCAGAGCCTCCCACGATCCCGCCGGGGTGCCAGTGTTGGGCTGAAAACCATCGGGGTGGAGGATCATATGGCCGACTTCGGCGGCGAAACCGTTGTGGCCGAGCAGCAGATGGCCATCGGCGATCACTCCGCCGCCAATGCCGGTGCTAATCGTGATGTAGATGATATTGCGCATGCCCCGTCCGCCGCCGAACAGCCACTCGCCGACCGCCGCCAGATTGGCATCATTGCCGATCAGGACCGGCCAGTCGACCGCTGCGGCGATGCGGTCGCGCAGCGGCAAATTATCCCAGCCAGGCAGGTTCGGCATCGTAATCACCATGCCGCTTTCGGGATTGAGCGGGCCGGGTGCGGCCACGCCTACTCCGTGAATCGTCGCGCCGGGATGGGCTGCCTTGACCGCGCCAATCAGATCCAGCATCCGCCCGATCACGGCATCGGGACCTTCGGCGGCGTGGGTTCGCACCCGCTGATGCGCTAAAATATTACCTTCTCGATCAACCAGGGCCGCTCTTAAATGCGTGCCGCCGAGATCGATGCCAATTGCACACTCCATAAAACCCCTTTCTAGGCCTTTTGTGCGGCAATTATAGCATAGCGCCTCCAGGCAGACAGGCTATAGCATGATCTTAGGCGCCAAAATGATCGAGCTCGCCGGTTATTCGCAGTGTTATTTTTAATCACCAGCAGGCAAAATGCGTCGCTGAAACCGATTTCAGCGACGCATCGGCCGAATAATGGGAGAATGATTGATTACTGGCTGAGGACGCCGCGCATCTGTTCAAATTCATCGCGGGTGATCTCACCTCGAGCAAAACGTTGTTTCAAGATCGCCAGGCTGTCGGGTGATTCCGCAGCGGTCTGCTTTGACGCGGCCAGATCTGCAAGCAATTTCAGCGCAATCCAGGTCAGCAGCAGCAAAGCGCCAATCCAGAAGCTTGCCATCGCGAACGTGTGCCATCCTGCCATTCCACCGCTCATTCCGCCCATCATTGCACCATGCATCATCGCATGGTTGCCCATCATCGCATGGTTGCCCATCATCGGCTGGTTGCCCATCGTTGCGCCCATTGGGCTATTTGTCTGAGCGGGAGCAAAATACGGCAGGGCGAGGTTGATCCCCAGCGCCAGCACAATCAGCGCTCCACCAAGCATAGCGATCCAGCGGGTTTTCATGAGATTCTCCTTATCACCCTGTTTGGGGCGAATCAGCGCTCTACCATAGCATCCTCGAAGCCCAGCCCTCGCCCCCTGATCACACCGCCCCATAGGTCTGGTGGAGCCAGTAGCCGACGGCATAGGCCAGGCTGGCGGCGATCCCGCCGGTCAGCAGCGTCTCAAGCCCGGAGCGCCAGATCGGCCGCTGCAGCACCACGCCGCGGGCCACGCCGATGCTGAAAAACGCGACTGCGGTGGCGCTGGCGCTGGCGATAAAGGCTTGCTGGAGCGCCAGCCCCGGCAGCAGAAACGGAATCAGCGGCACCAGGCCGACCACGATAAAGGCCAGAAATGTGGCCAGCGCGGCGCGGCGCGGATGCGGCCCATCGAGCTGCAGGCCCAGCTCCTCGGTGAGCATGGTATCGACCCACAGCCGCCGGTCGCGAGTGATCGTCTCCACCACCTCCTCCAGCGTCGAGCCTGTAAAGCCTTTCTGGGCGAAGATCTGGCGAACCTCCTCGCGCTCGCCGTCGGGGTAGCGCTCGATGTGCTGCTCCTCACGGCGGCGGGCCTTCTCGACCTGCTCGCGGTCGCTCTTGGTGCCGAGATAATTGCTTACAGCCATGCTAAAGCCATCGGCGACCAGATTGGCGAAGCCCAGGATGATCACCACCGTCGCCGAGAAGCCGCCGCCGATGGCCCCAGCCACCACCGCAAAGGTCGTCACACAGCCATCGATCGCCCCGAGCACCGCATCGCCCAGATAGTTGGTATCGTGGTGGCCCGCCAGCCGCTCGCGGATAACCTCGGGCTGATGCTCACTGATCAGAGTAGTCGGCCGGCGCCGGCGTTTGATGGCGGCTCGCTGTAGCCATAGTAGCATTCCACACCTCCCTGGGCTTTGCAGCGCTGAAAGCTGGCCTGATTTTACCTATCCGTCCTCCAGCCTATCATAGCGGTGGCGCGCTGGGAGTAATGATCCCTTTACGCTAAGCCCACCTGGCTTCACCGTACCACGAGCCTGCACTGGCGGCCTGATCGCTGAAATCCGTAGCAACTTCTGAACACCATCCACTCAGCGACCTGGCCAACAACGTTGCCAGAGATTGTGGTATCCTTTTTCGCGCCAACCATCGATCAAAGCGGAGCTGAACCTTTGGGATCGGCGCAAGGAGCGCACCATGAACGAGCATCTCACCGATAGCCGGCTGGCTAATCTGGCCGCCAACGCCATCTATCACACCTTCGATGAGTACCAGCAGCACTTTAAGCTGATCACCCGCCAGGTGCAGCGGCGCTTTGAGCAGCAGGACTGGCCGGCGCTCCAGGCCGGCACCGCCACCCGCCTTGATCTGTACACCACCCTGGTGACGCGGATTGTGGCCGAGATTAGCAGCATGCTCGGCGAGCGGCTCACCAACACCATTGTCTGGGTCAGCATGAAAGCCGTCTACTCGGGTCTGATCGCCGACCGCGACGACTGGGAGCTGGCCGAAACGTTTTACAACTCGGTGACCCGGCGCATCTTTGTCACCGTTGGGGTCAACCCCCAGCTTGAGTTTATCGCCACCGACTTTGCCACACCGCAGACCTGCGCCAGCCAGCCGGTCTATCGCACCTACCCACGCGCCGCCACCACCGCCGAGCTGATCGCGACCGTGCTGCTCGACTATCCGTTCGGGGTGCGCTATCAGGCGCTGGAGCGCGATATGCGGCGGGCGGCCGACGTGATCGAGGCATACCTGGCCGAGCTGGGCATCGCCGCAACCTATGAGCGCGTCGAGATGGTCTGCGCGGTGTTCTATCGCAACAAGGCCGCCTATCTGGTCGGGCGCATCATCAGCCAGGAGCAGACGACTCCGCTGGTGCTGGCGCTGCTCTCCACCCCGGACGGGATCTCCGTCGATGCGGTGCTGCTGCGCGAGGCCGAGGTCAATATTCTGTTTAGCTTTACCCGCTCGTACTTTCACGTCGATATCGAGCGACCCTATGATCTGGTCCACTTTCTGGCCTCGATTATGCCCGAGAAGCGCATTGCGGCGCTGTACATTGCGATCGGCTACCACAAGCATGGCAAGACCGAGTTCTATCGCGACCTGCTGCGCCACCTCAGCCAGACGCAGGACACCTTCGAGATCGCCCCTGGCGAGCGCGGCATGGTGATGACGGTCTTCACGATGCCCTCCTACGATGTGGTGTTCAAGATTATCAAGGACTGGTTCTCGCCGCCCAAAGACACGACCCGCCAGGCCGTGATGGACAAATATCATCTAGTCTTCAAGCACGATCGGGCCGGCCGCCTGATCGACGCCCACGAGTTTGAGTATCTCAAGCTCGACCGCCAGCGCTTTGGGGAGGCCCTGCTGACCGAGCTGCAGCGGGTCGCCGCCAACAGCGTGGTGGTTGAGGACGACCATGTGATCATCAAGCACGTCTATGTTGAGCGCCGAGTCACGCCGCTTGATGTCTACCTGCGCGAGGCGGAGCCAGCCGCCGCGGCGGCCGCCACGCTGGAGTTCGGCAACGCGATCAAAGATCTGGCGATCAGCAATATCTTCCCCGGCGATATGCTGCTCAAGAACTTCGGCGTGACCCGCAATGGCCGGGTCGTGTTCTACGACTACGACGAGCTGAGCCTGATGACGACCTGTAACTTCAAGCACATGCCCGAGCCAACCAGCTACGACGAGGAGATCGCCGCCGAGCCCTGGTACGCCGTCGGCGAGAACGATGTCTTTCCCGAAGAGTTTCGCTATTTCCTGGGTCTGCGGACGCCCCTGCGCGACGTGTTTATGCGCTCCCACGGCGAGATTCTGACCGTCGACTTCTGGCAACAGATTCAGGCTCGGCTCAACGCCGGCGAGGTGATCGACATCTTTCCCTACGATTCCAGCCAGCGCCTGAGCCAGCTGCCCGGCTAGCGGTTGACGAAGCTGCAAGTTGCTCTACAATAGCCAGAACTCCTGACCGCACCACACCAGTGCCGACTCCGGCGCTGCAACCTTCCCAGCAGGCCGGCGTAGAGTATACCTGTAGCGCATAGCAAACAATGTCTGAAATACCCTTTATCAAGGAGATGGATCCATCATGGTTGACGAACAGATTCTCAGTAAAACCAAAGGCGGGAAAAAGAAAGCCGATAAGCTCAAAGCCGTCCGCCTGCGCGAGGTCGAGCTTGAGCGCGATGTCGACCAGCGGATGACCCAGTATGAAACCACCGTCAATCGCCTGACCGACCCGAAGCAGCGCCAGAAGACCAACGTGGCCGAGCTGAGCCAGCTTGATGGCGCCATCACCAATGGCCGCGAGTACACCGCCGATCTGCAGACGCTGATCGTCGACCTGACCAGCGAGCTTGATGAGCTGGGCCGGAATGTGGCGACCCTGCGCGATGCCCGCCCGGTGGAGCGCTTCGTCGGCGTGTTCAACAAGCGCTGGGCCCGCCAGATGGTGGTCAATCGGATTCGGGAGCAAAATGTTGATGGCTCGATGAAGACCGTCCTGGCCTATGCCCGTGGCACCGTCGACTCGCTTAGCGCGGCGATCGCCAAGAACGCCCAGGTCTACTCCAAGCTGCAGGCCACCGACATGGAGCTGTCGCAGAAGCTGGTCGATAACCAGCCCAAGTACGAGCACTGGCGGCTGGAGGTCAAGCGGCTGGAGGGCGAGCTGGCCGAGCTTGACCGCCGGATCCAGGTCTCCGATGAGACTGGCTATGCCCCGCTCCAGGCCGAGCGCACCCAGCGCCAAGGCGAGCTCGACGAGGCCAAGCTCAACGAGACCCAGTACTTCGAGGTCCTCAAGAACGCCAAAGAGGCCCAGCCGGTCGTGCGCGCCCATATGGAAGGCTTCAAGCAGGCTGTCGCCGCCCTGTCGCAGAACAAAATCAAAACCCAGGAGAAGATCGCCAACCTGACCCAGGTCTTCGAGGGGATCTACCAGATTATGGAGACCGCGCTGGAGATCAAGGGCTTCTCGACCATCGATAAGTCGATCAACTACGCCGCCGACTCGACCACCCGTGTGATGACCGAGCAGGTTGAGGGAATTCTGGCCGAGACCGCCGACCGGGCCGAGAAGAAGCTGATCGACGAAGACAAGCTCAAGGCCTACACCGATCACCTGGAACAGATCATTCAGACCTTCGATGCCCGCATGGAGCAGCTCGAAGATCAGTATGCCCAAAAACGGTAACCTATGACTATCAATCGTCACCCACTGCAATCCCAGGGCGCTGGCCAGGCCGAGCGGCTGCTGCCTGACGAGGCGGTCGTCGGCTACTGCGATCAGCTTGGTGAGCGCTTCGGCTGGCTGCGCTCCGCGATCAGCGAGGAGCAGAAGGAGGGCCGGCTCAGTATCGGCGCCGCCAACGCGACCCGTGAGTTCCTCCACGAGCTGCGGGCCACGCTGATGGTGATGGCGCTGAAGCACGGGCGGCAGCTCTTGCAGATCGAGCCGCTGCCGCTCACGATCGACCCGACCGAGTCGGGCATGCCGACCTTCAAGGATTTCTGGACCCTGCGCGAGGACTGCGAGCACGCCCTGCAGCAGCTGGCCCAGATCCCGTCGCACAGCGAGCTGATCGAGCAGGCGATCGAGGCGATCTTTCGTGGCGAGCGCCCGATCAAACAGCAGATCCTCTGGCTGCAGCGCACCTACCTTGATCGGCTGGCGGCGACCAGCGTGGTGGCCGACTTTCGCATCTACGACCCGATTCGCCTGACGCCAGGGCGTGGCAATCGCCTGTACTCGATCAGCTGGACCGGCGTGATTCGCAGCGTCAATCTGTTTGAGTGCACGACGCTGCATTTTCAGGAGCGCGGCGGCTGGCACGTCACCGGCGGGCTGGACATGCTCCAGGACCTGATCAACAACTGCGCCCACGGCCGCCACCCGCTGCAGGAGATCATCGGCCTGTGCAACGAGGCTGCCTGGATTATTCCCCAGACGATCGAGCGGGTCACGATTGGCCCCTACCACCATCGCTGGACGGAAAACGATGTGATTATGCGGCGCGCCTTTACCCACGCCGACGAGCCATGGATGCTGCGCAGTACGATCGATCGGGTCGCCACCACCAAGCCGGGCCAGCGCTCGTTTACCGATATTCTATTTGGCCGCGAGCCGATGCAGGCCGGCCCATCGATCCACTCGACGTTTGTGCTGGTGCCGCTGCCAATGAAGCAGTTCCTCGGCGACACCGACGAGGATGGGAATCCCGATATCGTCTACGGAGTTTCCCGAAATGGCGATCTGGTGTGCTAATCATTTTTCACCTCTCTTGTCGAGAGGAACACAGGGAGTTGCGTTGTGACGACGAAAGATAACGTTCATGCGATTAGCGATGCCGACCTCGATGGACATCGCGCCGACGCCGAGTTTCGCATGCAGAATGTGCCCATGCGCGGCGTCTCGTATGATCTGGTGGGCGAGCTGCGCAAGCTCCCCGGCGCCGGCGGATACCTGCTCAGCGAGCAGGTCAACCATGTGCTGATCACGCTGCGCCGGGGGATCTGCCTGTACTTCGAGCTGTCCGAGGAGCTGGGGGCCAAGATCGATCCGCGCCAGACGGCGTTTATTGGCAGCTATGCCATGTTTGCCCTGGCGGCCCTGGTGAGCCACGAGCTGCCCATGCCCGAGGGCGAGGATCTGGCGACGTTTCCCAAGCCGGAGCCAGGCTTCTTCAAGCTGGGCCTGGGCGCCGATGACGACCTGAAGACCATCCTCTCGTTCTATCTGAAGGCGACCACCCAGAAGAACGCCGATAACACGTTTCTGATCGAGACCGCCGCCGATCTGGTCAACCTGACCCGCGACTACTTTATGGCCCTGCGCGACCAGCTGGTGGCCGGCAGCGATACCCACGCGGCGGCGCTGCTGGCCCAGGTCGAGGGCAGCACGATCAAGGTTGGCGGGATTGAGCTGCGCGGCTTTGCGATCTCCGCTGAGGGCGCGGTCGCCAAGGTCGAGTTCACGCCAATGCTCCCCGAGCAGATCGTCGGCAACACCTCGGCCAAGCGCGCCCTGGTGCGCTACGTCGATCGGCTGGCGCTGTTCGATGTTGAGCGCGGCTTCAACCCGCTGCTTGAGCTTGGCGGCCTGCCCAGCACGGTGCTGTTCGATGGCTTTCCTGGCACCGGCAAAACCTCGCTCTTTCGCATGGCGATGACCCGCCTGACCGAGCGCGGCGAGCAGACCGGCCTGCCGGTTCGCTTTGTCACGATCGACCCCGGCATCAAGGACGAGTACTACGGGCGCACCGGCAAGCTGCTCAACGAGAAGCTGGCGATTGTCCGCGAGCGCGGCTCGCTGGTGCTGGTGTTCTTCGATGATGTCGATCTGCTGCTGCTCTCCCGTGGCGACCCCGGCATGGGCGGCGCCGACAAAGATGTCTTGAACATCACCATGCAGTTTCTTGATGGCGCATTTACCAAGCACATCGGCAACGCCCAGACCTACGCCGCGACCAACGAGCCAACCGCAACCGACAGCGCCCTGCGCCAGCGCTTCCACCAGCGCGAGGCGATCGACGGCCCCGAGACCTGGGAGGACTACGCCCGCCTGACCCAGATCAAGCTGGCCCGCCAGATCAAGCACAATCTGGTGCAGGTCAGCGGCACGCTGCCGCCAATGGCCGCGCCAACCGCCGCGCCGAAGGCCGGATTCAAGCTGGCCAACCCGTTCGCTGGCAAAAAACAGGTCAGCTGGCAGGAGCTGGGCGAGCTGTGCATTGAGTTTAAGCGCAAGGATCCACGCTTTACCGGCCGGCCAATCGAGAGCGTCACCCAGAAGCTGTTTGCCGAAAGCGCCGACTTTGATATCCCTGAGACCTGGTACACCGACCCGACGATCTTTATGGAGCAGCCCTACGACCAGAAGGTCACCATGCTGACCGGGCTGTACCGGCCAATTACCGGCGAGATGATCGCCGCTGAGCTGGAGCAGTATTTCAACTCCGAGCAGCGCTACAGCGACGAGGCCAAAGTCCAACGCGCTGAGCGACTGGCGACCGAGCTGGAGGCGCAGATCAAAGCCCGTGAGCTGCTGAACGATCGTTCGGCTGAGCAAGAGTAATGAGTAAAACACCCTGGAGCAATCCACTCTTCGCCGTCAGCGGCCACCTGGTGGCCCGCTATGCCGCGGCGCTGAAAAGCGCCTGCGGCCTTGACTGTCCGCTGCCGGACTTTAAGATCGACCGGTTTGGCTGGAGCCCGCAGCTCGCCGCTGTCCTGGGCCAGGACTACATGACCTGTGAGGCGATCCGCTACGGCATTATTTTGTCGCCCGATCAGGCCGCTGCGCCGCTGATTATGCGCCGCTTCTCGTATGAGCCAGGCCTGATCACCAAAGTCTATCAGGAAGCCCACACGACGCTGCTGCATCTGATCGAGCATGAGCCGGTGATCGTCGAGATCGATAATGGCCTGGCGTTTTGTCGCAATGTGACCGATGTGCTGGCGATTACCGCGATCCATGCCACCCTGACCACGCCGCAGGACACCCTGAACAAAACGACGCAGCTCCTGGCGTTGGCCCAGGGGCTGCACCAGGAGTCGCGGCTGCTTGATGATAACTATATTCAGTCGATGCTGGCGCTGGTCAAGCAGGTTGGCAACCCGCGGCGACGCCCGCTGCCACCGGCGTTCCACATGAAGGGCACTAGCTCGTTCTGGGCCGAACTCCCCAGCCCGGTCTACGTGCTCCGCGATGCGCAGGCGAGTCAAAGCAAGCCGATTGTCATTACGATTCGGCCCGAGCAGGTGCCTTTGGATATACCATCAAAGGTTCTGGATCTCGACGTCGATCTGGTGGACCATTTACACGCCGCCGGCTATCTGCGCTATATGGACACGGAGGCGTTTTTCCGCAAACGGGTTGCCGATCTCGAGCGTGATACCCTGCTCAATGCGAACATCCAGCCGAGCGAGGATAGCGCCGCCCGCCGCCGCCAGCTGGCGCGCCATACCAATGTCCAGGCGCTGCTGCCGCCGCTGTACTGGGAGCTTGAGGGCGAGCTGAAACGTGTCCAGGCCGGCGCACCGTTTAGCGCGACGCGGCTTTCGGCCGAGGGACGCTGGGCGGTCTCAGCGCCGGCCCGCGCCAACGAGGTGATGGTCCATCTGCTGGCGCGCTTTGTGCGCTACGATTATCGCCTGCTGTCCTTTCATCACCAGCGCATTATCCAGGCCGAGTGGCTGCGCTACAGCGATGCCAAGCGCGAGTATCTGGCGGCGCACTTTCCGTACTTGCCCGATAGCTTCGCCACGCAGCCGCCAGCCACCCCTGCCAGCTAGGCTAATCGCTGCTGCAACCTTGGCCGCGACGGTACGTATGATGTGGTGTTACTAAAAACTTGAGGAGGCAGGCCGAACACGCCTGACAAATGCCATGGAAATTCATGTAACCCTGCTGGAGATGTTCTATCAGGCGGGCACGAAGATTAATGTAAACTCTTTAGGGCTGGTTGATCAGGCACTCACCAATTTCTTTATTGGCTTTGGCCTGGCGCTGCTGAATGTGCTGATCCGCTACTTTGTGCCGTTTATACCACGAGTTGTCTCGATCCTGCGCTGGAAAAAGGAGCATCACTCGCTGACACGGGTGCTGATTTTCTCCTACTTTATCGCCCTGATTTTTCAGCTGGTCACGTCGTGGTCGTTCCGCTCGCTGATCAATACGGTTTACAATGAGCTGGCCTGGTCGTTCTATCAGGCCTTCTGGAATGTGGTTGGTATTATCGCGATGGATGTGCTGGTGATGGGCTGGGCCAAGACTCGCCAGGGCGTCGAGGCGGGCGGCAAGCAGCTGCAGGAGGTTAAGAGCCGCGCCAGCGAGACGCTGGGCGATATCGGGGTCAGCCTGCCGGTTACCGCCGAGGGCCGGGCCGCCGCCGAGGAGCGTCGCCAGCAGCAGGAAGCGGCCGAGCAGGCCGAGCAGGCCGCCCGCCAGAAACGTATGGATGATCGCCTGAAGGATTATTAATCCCTGGCTGACACGAAGTTTTACCGCAGCAGAATGGGCTATTTCTCAGAAATAGCCCATTCTGCTGCCCCAGTGTGGACAAGCGCTAGCTTTATGAGCGTAATATGGCAGCTTGCGGTTCGGGCTGGGCCTTCAAGAAGCGTGCGAGCACTGGCAGGAGCGCCTTGGCACCAACCATATGATTTTGGCCTGCCAGCCGGAGGAACGTAGCGCCGGGAATGGCTTTGGCTAATTGGATCGCAACGGTATGGATGCCGGCCGGGCTTTTTTCGCCAACAATCACCTGCACCGGCACCGTAACAAGCGAGGCGCGATCGACCGGTGGCAGATCGCGGGTTAAAGCAATGTCGTAGGCCAGGGTTGGGGCCAGTGCAACCATGGTTTTCCAGCCAGGCATGAACCGTATGAGGTACACAAATAGTTTCGGCATGCCGATGCCCTTTAAGAAGGTTGTGATGGCTTGGGCGTTTTTGCCGGCTTGGAGGAATTTGTCTACCTGTTGGCTAAGGATCT
>JACCRK010000179.1 GCA_013813565.1 Herpetosiphonaceae bacterium | reverse complement strand
GGCACCGGGAGCGGCAGCGTCGCCCCGGCGAACGCCTGGACCGCCGGGCGCGGGAAGTCGGTCGGCAGGGCCAGCGGGGCGGTGTCAGCCAGCTGGGTGCGCCAATACGTCTGGAGCGTGGCCAGGTAGGCGCCCTGCAAGACCTGGCGCTGCCAGACGGCCACATCGGGGTACTGGACCGTGAGCGGCGGGAGGTCGGGGGCGCTGCCCGTGCGCAGGGCGATCAGGGCGGCGGCAAAATCACGCAGGAAGACGCCGACCGACCAGCCATCGGTGATGATATGGTGGCAGGTGACGAGGAGCACGTGGGTGGTCGGGCTGAGCCGCAGCAGGCTGGCGCGGATGAGCGGGCCGTCGGCGAGGTCGAAGGGTGCGCTGACCAGCGCCGCAAGCTGGGCGGCAATCCCGGCCGCATCAGTGGCGGCGGGCAGGTCGCGCACGGGGAGGTCCAGCGCCAGGGTTGGGGCGACGTGCTGAACGGGCACGCCGGCGTGGACGTGGAAGGTGGTGCGCAAACTGGCGTGGCGGTCGACGACCTGCTGGAGCGCCTGCTGCAGGATGGTGGCGTCGAGCGGGCCATCGAGCTGCACGGCAAAGGGGACCGTGTAGGCGTTGCTGGTGGCCGGGTCGAGCTGACACAGAAACCAGAGCCGCTCCTGGGCATACGAGAGGGGCACATTGGTATAGCTATCAAGGCGAGCAATCGTTTTTACCTGGCTAAGGCTTGCTGTTTCACCTCGAATACGCTTTTCAAGCCAGGCTTTCTTTGCTGCCGAAAGCGTATTGCGGCGAGCTGTCAAATCAGTCTGGGAGGGCTGGTTGGCATCTGAATGTTCAGACATTATTCACCTCGTAAATTTTGGAGTCGTTTTTGGAGGAGGGACTGTTTTTGCGCCGATAGCTTGGCGCGCTTCTCCGCAAGTCTGGCCTGATTGGCGGCGACATCCTCCAGCGGGTTTGCAGGCTGCAGAATAGCGGCATTACCAAGCGGAACAGCGTAGGTTTTTAACATCTGACCATCCTCGCCTAAGGGCAATCCGCCAAGCTCAACGACTGAGATCCGGGCCGATCGACAAGCGGCTTGCCGAATATATGCATGAATATCAGCGTTGGTAAATGTTGCATCTGATTTCTTGACGATATAGACCACAAGCTGCGCGGCTGTCGGCAGATCGTTGCGCACGACAACCTGGAAATCTTCGATCCCAGCGTAGTTGCTGAGCCAGGCGATTAATCGGGCTTGATCATCTAGCAGCTGCTGCTGCTCTGGCGGAGTTAATAGCGCCAAATCACGCAGCTGCTGGTCTGGGTCGCTGATGATGCTGTGGAGCAAGACCTGAAAATGACCGAGCATGCGGATAATCGTGGCCTGTTCAAAAAGCTCAGTGCTATATTCAACCCAGAGCAGCAGATCGTCGCCGCAGTGCGAGACATCGAGGGTTAGATCGAACTTGGATGTTCCATTTTCAAGCATCTGCGCATCGATAGTAAGATCACCGTGAGTGCCATTGAAACCAAAGTCATTGCGAAAATTAAACATCACCTGGAAAAGCGGATTGTAGCTGATATTGCGCTCAATGCGCAAATCCTCGATTAGTTTCTCATAGGGCAAATCCTGATGGGCGTAGGCTGCCAGGGTTGTTTCACGCACCTGGCGCAGCAGCGTTGAGAAAGAGCTGTCTGGCTCAATTTGGGCGCGCAGAACCAGAGTATTAATAAAAAAGCCGATCAGATGCTCAACCTCGACTCTGGTTCGATTGGCGATTGGCGACCCGACGCAGAGATCGGGCTGGCCTGTATAGCGATACAGGAGCGTTTTAAACACCGCCAGCATCAGCATAAACAGGGTGACATCTTTGCGCCGACTTAGCGCCTTGAGGCCGACGGTGAGCGGCTTTGGCAGCAGCAGGGAGTAGACAGCGCCGCGCAGGGTTTGCGTCGGCGGCCGCGGGCGGTCGGTTGGCAGCTCCAACAGCGCTGGACTGCCCTCAAGCTGTTTGCGCCAGTAGGCCAGCTGCCCGTCCAGTCGATCGGCCTGCAGCCAGGCGTGCTGCCAGGCGGCAAAATCCACATATTGGATTGGCAGCTCGGCCAGGGCCGGCGGTTGGTTGCTGGCCAGCGCAGCGTAGATATCCAGCAGTTCCTGGATCAGCACATCGATCGACCAGGCGTCGGCGATAATGTGGTGGATAGCGACAACCAAGACCGCCTCGGCGACCCCCAGCTGGACGAGAATCATACGCAGGAGCGCGTCTTCACCAAGCCGATAGGAAGCCCGGGCCGATCTGTCGAGAATGCCGCCCAGCTCGGACTGCTGCCGATCGGCTGGCTGGCCTTTGAGGTCGAGGACCGCCATTGGGACGACGCGGCTGTTGTCAATCAGCTGGTGGGGGATGCCCGCCGCAGAACCAAAGGTGGTCCGCAGCACCTCGTGCCGCTCCACGAGCAGCTTGATGGCGTGCTCCAGCACAGCGGGCTGGAGGAGTCCTCCGACCTTGATCATAATTGGGATCGTGTAGGTGGCAGTGTCAGGCATAAATTGTTCGAAGAACCAGATCCGCTGCTGGGCAAATGAGAGCGGCAGATTGGCGTCACGCGAGATTCGCTCAATCGACCTGGCGCTGACGTGGCTCCCCTGCCCCAGCGCGGCCTCGACATACTCTGCCAGTGCGCCAATGGTTGGCCGCTCAAATAGCAACTGCAAGGGCAGATCGAGATTAAAGATCTGGCGTAGCCGCACCACTATCTGCGTGGCCAGGAGCGAATGACCGCCGACCTGGAGAAAGTGGCTGCGTCGGCCAAGCTGCGACTCGCCCAACACCTCGTTCCAGACAGCGGCGACCTGCTCCTCGACGGCGGTCTGGGGCAGATCTTCGAGGGTGAGCGGTGGTTTTTCGGGGATGGGCAGGCGGCGGCGGTCGACTTTACCGTTGGGTGTGAGCGGCAAATCCTCAAGGACCATGATTCTGTTCGGCACCATATACTCGGGCAGGCTGGTTGCCAGGCCCGCACGCAGGTGAGATTCCTCGAGCAGCGCAGCGGGGTTTGGCACCACATAGCCAAGCAGGCGCTTATCCTCCTGGCTGCTCTGCTCCAGAATGACCGCCACCGCCGCCACGCCGGGCTGGCGCTTCAAGACCGCTTCAATTTCACCGAGCTCAATTCGGAACCCTCGCACCTTGACCTGCTGATCCAGTCGACCGATATACTCAACCGAGCCATCAGGCCGCAGCCGCCCCTGATCGCCGCTCCGATACATTCGGGCGCCGGGCCGGGGACCCGGGGTGCCCTCTGGGCGCTGGCTAAACGGGTTGGGTAGAAACCGCTCAGCGGTTAGCGCCGCCTGTTCCAGATAGCCCCGCCCAACCCCGCCGCCGCCGATGTAGATCTCCCCAGCCACGCCGGCTGCGACTGGTCGAAGGCGCGCATCCAGCACATACAGCTGGCTGCCACGAACTGGCCAGCCAATCGACGGCACCTCCAGGCTGCCAGCCGGCACCGGCCCTGAGGTCGCCACAACGGTGGTCTCGGTGGGGCCATAGTTGTTGATCAGGGTAAACGGTAGGCCGGGCGGCGGTGCCTGCAGGAGCTGCTCGCCGCCGGTCAGCAGCGTGTGCAAAGCCGCTGATGCGGGCCAGGGCAGGCGAACAACCCGATCGGCGAGCGGCGTAGGGAGAAATGTGCAGGTGATCTGCTGCCGCACCAGCCAATCCTGAAGCTCGGTCGGGGCGCTCCGCACCAGATCGGGGACAATCTGAATACTTGCGCCAGCGACCAGGGCCGGCCAAATCTCCCAGGTACAGGCATCAAAGGCGATTCCCGCAATCTGGGTGGTGCGATCGCTGGCAGCCAGCGGAAACGCCTGTAGGTGCCAGTCCAGCAGATGCTGCAGGTTGCCGTGGGTGATCTGGACTCCTTTGGGTTTTCCGGTGGAGCCCGATGTGTAGATCACATAGGCGCGGTGGTTGGCATCTAGTCCATACTCGCGCGGTGGCGGCGCCGCCGCAATCGCCGTCGCGTCACGATCCAGGCAGATAACCGCCGCCGGCGTTGCCGGGATCTGCCCAAGCAGGCTGCTGTGGGTCAGCAGCACCGGAGCCGCCGTGTCGGCCAGAATAGTCGCCAGCCGCTCACTGGGATAGGCCGGATCAAAGGGCACATAGGCTCCGCCAGCCAGCAGAATCCCGAGCATGCTCACCAGCAGGTCAAGCGATCGTGGCAGACAGAGGGCTACCGGGACGTCGGGGGCAACCCCCAGCGTCTGCAGAAATCCGGCCAGCGCCGTGGCTTGCAGCAGCAGCTGGCCATACGTGAGCTGCGCATCGCCGGCGCTGGCGGCGAGCGTCTCGGGGCAGCGCTGCGCCTGGCGGGCAACCAGCTGCTGCACCAGGGCAGGCGCCGCTGGGATTATCGCCGAAAGACCGGATGCAGGTGTGCGCTTGGGCGTAGCAGACTGATCTGCGGGCTGGGGAAGCTGGTCGGTCACAGTGATTGTTACTCCAACCCGTCTAGTATCTAGAGCCGCGTAGATACTAGACGGATCACTAGTGCCAGGTAGAACACGAACAAACTGGAACGGCGCGCCTAGGCCAGTTCAGCCACCAGCGAGTCAGTATCGACAGCCGCCGCAACCGGACCTCCGCGCCGCTCATACCGGTGCGTTTCCAGCGGACGCAGAATGGTGTTCAGGTTGAGGCCGCGCTTCAGGGCCATGATAATTCCGGCCGCCTCGGCATAGGTGTGCACCTCAACAACCGTCTTCAGGGGAAAACGCTCGGCCGTGATATCCAAAATCGTGGCATTGTTGCGCACCGCAATGACTGGAATATTGAATTTCTGGGCATACAGAACCGGAATGCCTCCCAGGGAGCTGGCCGGCACCACCACAGCCAGCACATTATTGATGTTGATCGTATCGGCGATCCGGCAGCCCGGGCGCTGGGTGATCTGCGGCGCCTGCGTCAGCCCAATCAGGACGCTGGCCATGCCGCTGTGTGAGGTAATCTCGCCGGCCCCGCGCGCATCAACAACCGCGTCCTGCAAATTAATCTGCTTAAGGTTGATCATTGGCGCGTGGGCGGCTGGCAGTCGATACTTTTTCGCGATCAGGTGTGAGATCACCGCCTCAGCGCCGCCGACGGGGTTGGGGTGACGCCCGGAAAAATGCTCGGCATAGCTATCGGCAGGCAGATCCTGGATATTGCTGGTGACGGCAATCGCGGTTACGCCCTTGGCGATCAGCTGCTCGCAGGCGCGGAAGAGGGTGTCGGGGTTATCGATGCTGCCGGCGTAGCTCCCCGATGTGTGCTGCACGCAGCGCCCGCCAATGTGCTCGTCGGTGATGACGAAGTGCTCCACATCGACGCCGTACACCGCCCGGACGGTGTTGAGAATATTGAAGACGACATCCAGATGTTCATCATCGGTTTTCTCAATAATCAGGCCGATCTTGTTGCTATAGGGAATGTGCAGATTGATCAGCCCACGCGAGAATAAGTCAATGCAGTAGCCCTCGGTGTAGACGATGTTCTTATCCATCATGATAAAGTTGGACGCATTGACCGCATTGGGGTTTGTGACCAGATAGTCGCAGCAGCTGGCCAGCAAAGCGGTGGCCGGGCCGGCATCGCCAGCATAGCCACCAATATCACACCCGATTCCAGTTGGGATAAGGTTCAGCACCGCGCTCTTGCCGCTATAAAATTGGCCCATAACACTGTCAGATGTCTCGCCTAAAGGCTCGCTGCAGATCGTTGCCTCAACGAACACTTCAGCGGCAGTTACCTTTGAAATATACCACCGCAGCACATCGCCGCTCACCAGATGCTCGATCATCGCCGGAAGACTCTGTGGATCAGCGATTTCAGATTTTCGAATGATGAATTCTTTGTTGTGAATCATGGTGCCGCCCTTCATTAAGTAAAATAGTGTTGTGCCGTCATGGCCGCCTACGCATGGCTGATCAACCGTTACTCGTCGTCGTGCGAGAGTAGCTCCAGCTCCTCATCGGACAGGTTTTCGATTTCCTCCAATAGGATGTCTTCAACGGCCAGGGCCAGCTCCGCCGGGGTGGGGTGCTTGAAGAGCGTCTGCAGCGAGATGCTGATCTGCAAGGCCTTGGCCAGTTTGTAGATCACCTGCGTGCCCAGGAGCGAGTGGCCGCCAATGTGAAAGAAGTTATCGTGGATGCTGATCTGATCAAGCTTCAGGACCTCCATCCAGATAGTGACGATTGCCTCCTCGATATCGGTTTCTGGCCCAACATAGGGCGCCTCACGCTCCGGCGTGGCCGACGTCTGCTGCAGAGCCTTGCGGTTAACCTTGCCATTCGGGGTCCGTGGCAGCGTATCCAGGGTGACAAAAGCCGCCGGCACCATGTACTCAGGCAGCCCTCGCTGCAGAAATCCGCGCAGATCGCTGCTGGTGGCGGTGAGGCCGGGCTTCAACACCACATAGGCGATCAACCCGTGTCCTGCTGCTCTCGCGTTGGCAGCGCTGCCCGATGGCAGGACGGCCACCTCGTGCACCGTCTCGTGCTGCAGCAGAGCCGCCTCAATTTCGCCGAGTTCGATCCGGTAGCCCCGCACCTTGACCTGCTGGTCGATGCGCCCAAGATGTTCGATATTGCCATCGGGCAGGTAGCGCACCAGGTCGCCGGTGCGGTAGAGGCGTTGGCCGGGCTGGGCGCTAAATCGGTCGGGGATAAACTTTTCGGCCGTGAGATCCGGGCGGCGCAGGTAGCCCGGCGACACACTGATGCCGCCAACATACAGCTCTCCAGGCACCCCGACCGGCACCGGCTGCAGGCGCGGGTCCAGAATATACAGCTTGTGATTGGCCGTAACGCGGCCAATGGGCAGACTCAGCGCGCCAGCGATCGCGGCCCGATCGATCGCATAGATCGCACAGTTGATCGAGGTCTCGGTTGGTCCATAGCCATTGTAGACCCGACAGTCCGGGCCAACCAGATCGAAGATCTTGCCGACCAGCGCAGGCATGAGGGCATCACCGCCAAGGTGCACAATCTCCAGCGTGGGCAGTGGCTGGCCTAAGGCGACAACTTCCGCAAAAAACGCCGGCGTTGTATGGATGGTGTTGATCTGCCACTGTTCGATCAGTCCAACGTAGGCCTTGAGATCCTCCAGCTGGCCTGGAGGCGCCATAAACAGCGTCCCACCAGACAGCAGGGTGGTCAGCAGTTCAAACGCCCCAAAGTCGAAGGCATAGGAAAGGGTTTGCAGCACTCTGGTGTGCGGGCCAAGTCCGAAATAATCCTGGCCCCAGTGCAGCATCGGCAGCACATTGCGCTGCGAGATCGGGACTCCCTTGGGCGTGCCGGTCGATCCGGAGGTGTAGATGATATAGACCGGCAGGTCGCTTAGCCCCGTCGCCGGGAGATCCTCGGCGGGCTGCGCGGCGACCGCTGAGTCGGCTGCGTCAAGGCAGATCACCTGCGTGGCGTGGACCTCCAGGTTGATTTTCAGCGCTCGCTGGGTGAGCAGCACGGGTGCCTGCGTGTCCTCAAGCATAAACGCCAGCCGCTCGGCGGGGACTGCCGGATCGATCGGCACATAGGTAGCGCCCGCTTTGATGATGCCAAGCATCGCAACAACCAGCTCGACCGAGCGCTCCATGCAGATCCCGACCGCCACATTCGGCCCCGCCCCGAGCGTCTGCAGATAGCGGGCCAGCTGATTGGTCCGGCGATTAAGCTCGGCGTAGGTGAGCTGCTGCGCGCCAAACACCAGCGCAGGTGCCTCCGGCGACCGCTGGACCCGGCTGGCAAACAGATCCTGGATCGACCCATCGCTGGGGTAGCCGGCGCCGCTGCCGGGCCATTCGGTCAGCAGCTGGCGCGACTCGGCCCCGTCCAGCAGCTCCAGCTTCGAGATGACCTGGTCGGGCTGGGCGACAATGCTTTCCAGCAGGTTGCGGAAGTGGCCCGCCATACGCACAATCGTCGACTGATCAAAGATTGTGCTGTCATAGATAATCGAGGCGTTGAACTCTTCGCCCGAGCCTAGTCCGCGGATAGTGAGCGTCAGATCAAGCTGGGCCGTGCCCATCACGCTGGTCTGGCTGCTTTCCACATCGCTGATGGTCATTGTGCCCAGCTCGGCCTCGGATTTCAGCGCATTGACCAGCTGAATGCCAACCTGGAATACGGGCGTGTGGCTGAGGGTATGCTCAGGCTGCAGGCGCTGCAGAAGCTTTTCAAACGGCATATCCTGGTGGGTGTAGGCGCCCAGGGATACTTCCTGAACCCGCTTGAGCAGCTCCTCGAAGGTCGGGTTGCCAGCCAGATTGACCCGCAGGGGCAGCGTGTTCAGGAAGAAACCAATCATCTTTTCGGTGCCAACCTGGCTGCGGCCGCTCATATATGAGCCGACCACAATGTCATCCTGGCCGCTGTAGCGATACAGCAGGGTCTGAAAAGCGGCCAGCAGAGTCATCGCCATCGTGGCCCCTTCGCGCAGGCTAAGCGCCGCCAGCTGCTCAGTCAGCCGCCGCGGCAGCTCCACCGGGACACTCCGCCCCTGGAAATTTTGCAGCGCAGGCCGGGGGCGATCCATAGGCAGGTTCAGCACCATTGGGGCGCCTTCAAGCTGCTGAATCCAGTAGGCGAGCTGTGACTCCAGAACCTCGCCCTGAAACCACTGCCGCTGCCAGACCGCAAAGTCGGCGTACTGAATCGCCAGCTCCGGCAGTGGCGAAGGCTCGCCCCGGAAATAGGCCCAGCTCAAGGTAGTCAGTTCCTGAATGAAAAGATTCTTGGACCAGTCATCGGTGATGATATGGTGCATCATAATCAGCAGAATATGATCTTCCTCGGCGATGCGGATCAGATTGCCCCTGAACAGCGGACCGGTTTCCAGATCAAACGACTTTCTGGCCTGGCTGGCGACGATCTGGCGGGCCTGGCTCTCGCGCTCGGCCGGGGGAAGATCGGAAAGGTCGATCAGGGGCAGCGCGGCTGGCATGCTGGGGTGGATAATCTGCATCGGCTGGTCATCGAGGACGGTGAAGGTTGTGCGCAAAATAGCATGGCGCTGGACGATTTCGCCCAGGACGCGCTCCAGCAGCTCATTGTTCAGCGGCCCTTTGAGCCGGGCATAGGTGGGGACATTGTAGGCGGTGTTGCCAGGCTCAAACTGGTCCAAGATCCAGTAGCGCTCCTGGGTGAACGAGAGCGGCAGCGGCTTGTCGTGCGGCACCGGCTCGATGGCGGGCATCTCAAGCACCGCCCCAGAGCGTAGCGCCACATCGATCCCTTCGGCCAGCCCCGCGATGGTCGGGGTATCAAACAGGCTGCGCAGGGGAACCTGAACCTGGAAGGTTTGCTGGATCCGCGCCATCAGCTGGGTTGCCATCAGCGAGTGGCCGCCCAGATCAAAGAATTTGTCATTGATGCCGACCCGCGGCAGGTTGAACGCTTTGGCCCAGATTCCTGCCAGCACTTCCTCCACGGTGTTGCGCGGGGCAACATAGGTGGACGCAGCGCTGGCAGTGTGGGTTTCCTCGGGATCGGGCAGGGCCTGGCGATCGATTTTACCATTCGCCGTCAGCGGAATGGCCGGCAGCAGGATCAGCGCCGAGGGCAGCATCGGCTCCGGCAGATGGGTACGCACATGCTGCTGGAGGTCAGCGATCAGACGATCCGGGTTGGTCCACTGCCAGGTAGCGCCATGCTCCGGCGGGATATCTGCTGTTTGCTGCCGCTCCTGGATCACCGCTGTTTGCAGGGCATAGACGTTGAAAAGGGCGGTATCGGCAAACTGATCGGCCTGGTTGGCCACCACGTGGTAGCCACGTTGCTCCAGCATGGCCTCGATTTGATCGCGCAGCTCGGCGCTATGCACTTCCATGGCAATCTGCCGCACCTTGGGCCAGTCAGCCTCGCTGATCCCCATCAGCACATCAATTTCACTCCGCTCGGCATCAATTTTCAGCAGATCGATGTGCTGAACATTGTGCTCGCGAATGACATCCGAGATGGTGCGCAGCTGGCAGACGATCTGCTCGCTCTCCCAGCGCCCCTGCATCCACTCTTCAGTAAACTCCTCCATAAAGGCCTGTTCCTGGTCGCCAATCGAGCCGCCAACCGTGCCCGAGAAGTACTCTTTGCGAATATTAAGATCGAAGGTTTTGACGGCGGCTTTATCCTTAAGCACATCGGCAAAGCGCCCTGAGGCTCCCGAGAAGTGGGGGTAGTGGGTGAAGGTCTCTTGTTTGATCTGATCGGCAATCCCACACTCAAAGACGCGCGCATTTAACCCATACAGCTGACTGTTCAAGCTCAACACCTTGAAGGTGGCGGGAATCGGCTCAAAGGAAAACAGCTGAATGTTTCGATACTGCTGGCCAATGAACAGGCTAAAGAGACCAATGTTGGCGCCCACATCAAAGACACAGTCGCCATCCTTGACGATGATCCCGTTGGCGACATAGACCTGGTCTTCAAAAATTTCTTTGTACAGCGGGACAGTCATATGGCGGTTCTGATGCATCACAACCATGCCATTGGGCAGCGCATAGTGCTCGTGTTCAGCCAGCACGCCCTGCTCTTTGAAGCGCAATAGGTTATTGACTGGCAGTGCGGTAGCTGGATTTGGCACAACATAGGCCACCAGCCGCTTATCGCCGCTGGCGCTCTCGCGGAGCATGGTCACACTTTGCTGGACCGCCGGGTGGCGATTGAGGGTGCCGCTAATCTCGCCTAGCTCGATGCGGAAGCCGCGAATCTTGACCTGATCGTCGCTGCGGCCCAGGAATTCCAGCGTGCCATCGGGACGATAGCGCCCCAGGTCGCCGGTACGATAGAGCCGCGCCCCCGGCTCGTCGCGGAACAGGTGGGGGATAAAGCGCTCCTGGGTGATATCGGGGCGGTTCAGATAGCCGCGCGCCACCCCCAGGCCGCCCAGATAGATCTCGCCGGGGACGCCAAACGGCACCAGCCGCTGGGCGGTGTCCAGCAGATACACTTCGGTGTTGGCGATTGGGCGCCCCAGCGGCACGCTTGAGCCGCGCTGCTCGACCGGCCAGCCGCTCAGCCGGGCGGTCAGCACACCAACCGTCGTCTCGGTTGGCCCATAGTGGTTGAAGATTGTACAGGTGGGCGCTAGCCGCTCGATCGTGTCGATCAGCTCCCAGCTGCTGGCCTCGCCACCCAGCACCAGGCGCTGCTTTGGCAGCACGTGGGCCGGCTCAGCCGCTGTCAGCAGCGCCGCCAGGTGCGACGGGACAATCTTAAGCGCATCAATCGAGTGGCGCTGCATGTAGGCCGCCAGCGCATCAGCATCGATGGCGCGGTCATTCGCGATGATATGCAGCGTTCCGCCGTGGCACAAGGTTGGAAAGAGCGCCGTGTGGCCCAGGTCGGCGGCAAACGTAGATACCATTGCAAACTGCACCGCGGCCGGCAGATCCAGCCGTTCAATGATTGTCTGCACATAGTTGCTAAGCTGGCGGTGTTCAACGCAAACACCCTTGGGCCGCCCGGTGGAGCCGGAGGTGTAGATAACATAGGCCAGGTGCTCAGGGCGAGCCCCGCTCAGCGGTGTGGTTGGCTGCGTCTCCAGCTCGGTCAGCAGCTCATCGAGGACGACCACCGCGCCGCGATAGTCGGGCAGGTGCTCCTGCAGAGCCGGGGTGGTAATTACAATTGGGGCCTGGGTATCCTCCAGCAGCAGCGCCAGCCGCTCGTGGGGCAGCGTCGGATCAAGTGGCACATAGGCGGCGCCAGCCTTAAGCACCCCCAGAATGGCCACAACTGTCCCGACCGTGCGCTCAAGGAAGAGCGCCACCAGACTATCTGGCCCTGCTCCAAGGCTATGCAGCCGGTGGGCCAGCTGGTTGGCGTAGGTATCGAGCGCCTGATAGGACAGATGCTGGTCCTCCAGGACCACGGCGATGGCATCGGGAGTGCGCTTAGCCTGCGCCGCAATCCGCTCGTGGATACACTGAGCCTGGGGATAAACGACCTGGGTATCATTCAAGCCCTTGAGCAGCAGCTCGCGCTCGGCCGCGCCAACCACCTCGAAATCACCAATTGCGCTGGCGGGGTGCGCCGCCGCCTGCGCGCAGATGGCGTAGTACTGCTCGGTCAGCTGACGAACCACATGCTCGGGGATCACCTGGGCATCATAGGACAGGCGGCCCTGGATTTCAGCGCCAGCCTGGACCCAGTCAACCTTGGCCACAAACCGATCGCTGCACGAGCTTTGCTGCCCAAGGCTGAACAAGCCTGGGGCGGCCTCCGGCAGCCTGGTGTAGCCAAAACAAAAGGGGAAAAATGGCAGACGGTTGGCGCCAGCCGGCAAGATATCCCACGACCAGTACTCCTGCCACCTGGCGGCCTGCCCAGTGGACGTTTGGGCCGCCTCGACCAGCTCGCTGAAGGCCATATCGGGGCGCAGCTGAGCTGGAACTGGCACATGCCTGGCAAACAGGCCGATGGCCCGCTCCAGCTCCTCGTAGTTGCGGCCATCGAGGGCGGCGCCCACAACCAGATCGGTCTGGCTGGTGTTGCGCCAAAGCACAATCTGCCAGGCCGCCAGCAGCACCGCGGCCAGATCGCCGATCGTATCCAGCTGCTCCGGCGGCAGCCTAAGCGGCACATGGCGCAGGTCGAAGGGGGCGTTGGCCGCAGCGGGCCGCATTTCCGGCAGGCGTAGCGAGGGCAGGCTGGAAAGATCCAGCGTGCGCCAGAACGCCGGGCCAGGCTCAGTATCGGGCGCATCAAGCGTATCGTTGAGCCACTCAGCCAGATCGATATACTGGGCGGGCTCATCGGCGAGCTGGCCCTGCCCGGTATACAACGTTTGCAGCTCAGCCACCAGGAGGGCCAGCGAGATCTGGTCGCAGCACAAGGCCGGCAGGGTTAGAATCAGCAGATGCTGATTGTCGTGTAGCGAGAGCAGGGTGGCATGCAGCAGCGCTCCATCAATCAGATTGATCGGGCGCTGAAGGGCCGCATCCCAGTCCCCATCAGCCTCGGACGGAGCAGCGGGAGTGGTCAGTTCAACCGCCAGGTCGCCGACAACTTGCAAGGGCATGCTCATCCCCTCAAGCTGGGCAAATCCGGTCCGCAGGATCTCATACCGCTGAACCAGCGCTTCAAGGGCTGTCTGTAGCTGCGACACCACGACATTCGCGGCGATGTGGACAGCGCACTGGGAACGATAGGGATCGATATCAGCGGGGCTTTTGAGGGTCCAGAGATGTTTTTGTTGTGGTGAGAGGCGAAATCCCTCAATGGATCCAGTGTGCATGGTTATGCCCTTTCATGATCGGTTCTTTTATTCCCACGACCCAACAGCGAATGAACCACACCGTCAGTTCAGGAAACTACCGAGCGCCGCCTGGTCGTTTTGAGCTTTTGTGAGTTTGCATCGCGCAGTCGCTGCGCTTCCGAAAGCTGGAACTGCTGATCGGCAGCCAGCAACAGTGCCTGCAGATCGCCCAGGCGGATGTTGGGGTGCTCCGCGATCGCCTGGAGCACATGGTCGAACTCGCGCAGCACGCGGCTGATAGTGGCCGAGCTGAAGCGCTCGCTGTCGTACAGAATATCCAGCGTCAGTTCCTGCCCCGGAATGGCGCGTACGGTGAGCGGCATGCTATTTTGAATAAACGTGCGCAGCAGGCTGACCTGCAGGCTGGAGTGCTGGGTAAATGTTGCGGTGTTCATGGGATAGTTCTCGAAAACAACGACTGTTTCAAAGAGCGATTGCTCGCGCGGGACTTTGCTCCAGCCTTGAATATCAACCAGCGAGCTATATTCATACTGTAGCATCTCCAGCTGCTGGGCCTGAAGCGTCTTAAGCCAGGGCAGAAGCAGCTGATCATCGGCCAACTGGGCCCGCATTGGCAGGGTATTGATCAGCAGTCCGACCATCGATTCAATCTCTGGCAGGTCAGCCGGGCGGCCGGAAACTGTCACGCCAAACACCACATCGGCCTGCCCGCTGTAGTAGCCAAGCATACAGGCCCAGGCGCCCTGGATCAGCGTGTTCATCGTCAGCTGTTGCTGCTGCAAGAGCGTCTGCAGCTGGCCGGTCACGCTATCTGACAGCCGGTGTTCCTGGCTGTGGTAGGTGTGGCCGGCCTGCCGCGGCGTAGGCGCAGCCAGCTTCAGCGCCGCCGGGCCGGGCCAGGAGATCAGCAGCTCGCGCCAAAAATGCTCCGCCTTTGACCCATCCTGCTCCTGCAGCCAGCCAATGTAGTCGCCGTACGAGCGCCGTTTGCCCAGCACAGCCGTCTCGTCAAAGCCGATCTGCTCGCCATAGCAGTAGACCTCGTACAGCGTGAACATATCTTTGAGCACGATCACCTGCGACCAGCCATCAAGCAGCAGATGATGGCGGCTCCAGCAGAAGCGGTAGGTTGTATCGGCCGTACGGATCAGGGCAAGGCGCATCAGGGGCGCCTCTGAGAGCTGAAAACCCTGCGCGAGATCGCTGGCCAGCAAGGTGGCGAACTGATCTTCCTGGATCTCCGGCGCAACGCCGCGCCAGTCCAGCTGCGTCAGCGGCAGCTCAACCTGCCGCTGCACCACCTGAAGTGGCTCATCCAGGTCTTCCCAGAAGAACGCCGTCCGCAGCGCAGTGTGCCGATTGATAACTTGCTGCCAGGCCCACTGAAACGCCGCCAGGTTTAGCTCACCCTTGATGATCCAGGCCGATTGATTAAGGTAGATCCCTGACTGTGGTGCAAACAACGTATGGAAGAGCATACCTTTTTGCATCGACGACAGGGCATAAATATCTTCAAGATTATCAACTTTCATGATCTGCTTTCCCGCTGCTGCTTAGTTTAGAGATAAATTTATCCAGACTCTTCTGGCTCAGCTTGGCTCCCGGAAAGTCCGAGGGCGTGTATCCCCCGGCCTCGGGATTTTGGCAGTGGCTGATAATCGCCCGCAACGCCGTCACGAACCGCTGGGCCAGGAGCCTGATCGTGGCCTCGTCGTGAATATGCTGGCTGTAGGTCCAGTTGATCTGCATGCTCTGATTGATGATCAGGCCGTTGATATCCAGCAGATGCCGCCGAACACCATGCGGGCTGCGCGATGGGCCGCTGGACTCGCTTGTCCAGGCGAATGGGCCATCGGTAGAAACATCCTGGGCCACCACGCCGAGATAGTTGAAGCTGATCTCAGGCTCTGGAAGTGCCGCTAGCTGTCTGGTGATGCTGGAGTCGCCGCGAACATAGCGCAGCAGCCCGTAGCCAATCCCCCGCTGCGGAATCTGGCGGAGCTGCTCTTTGACCGAACGGAGGATTTCGCCGGTATGCGTGGCCTTTCCACCGGCCAGCAGAACCGGGAAACGGGTTGTAAACCAGCCGATTGTGCGGGAGATATCCACCTCGGCAAAGATATCCTCGCGCCCATGTCCCTCCAGATCGACCAGCAGCGCCGTGCTGCCGCTCCACTGACTGCTGGCTTGCAGCAGCGCCGCCAGCAGGACATCGTTGATCTGGGTGTTGTAGACCGGGGGCACATCGTTCAGCAAGGCGGCGGTCTCTTCAGCAGTCAGGCTCACCGAGATGACCGCGGTGTCTGCCACCGTATTGTTTTTACTGGTGACGGGACGGTCAACTGGGATCGGGCTGATCTGCTGGCGCGCCTCGTCGAGCCAGTAGTTAAGTTGCTGCCCAAGGTGCGCCGACTGGGCATAGTCTGCCAGCTGCTCGGCCCACCGCTTGAACGCAGTGGTTTTGGCCGGCAGTTGAATCGGCTGACCCTGGCTAATCTGCTCATAGGCGGTCGGCAGATCGCTGAAGAGAATCTGCCACGAGACACTGTCGATCGCCAGGTGGTGGACAATCGTTAGCAGACGGCTGGGCCGGTCGGCGCCGAGGTCAAACAGGGCCATGCGAATCAGCGGCCCCTCGGCCAGATTCAAGCTGGCCTGCAGCTCAGCGGCCGTGCGTTCCAGCGCCGCCCGCTGCTCGGACTCAGGATAGTCCGAGAGATCGATATGGATCAGATCAGACCTGTGGTCCGGGCTATTCGCCTGCTGCCAGCCAGCTTCGGTGCGGGTAAACCGCAGCCGCAAGGCGTCATGGTGTTCAACGAGGTGCTGCAGCACTTGGCCAAGGATTGCCGGATCCATGTGGAAGCGAACTTCGAAGAACACGGCCTGGTTATAGTGCTGCGGATCAGCCGGGTTTTGTTCAAAAAACCAGTGTTGGATTGGCGTCAGCGGCACCGGGCCAGTCACCAGCCGCTGGTCGGCCTGACTGCCGGCCGCCGCATCGGCGACCAGGGCCAGCTCGGCGATCGTCGGGTGATCGAAAAGCTGCTTCGGGGTGAGTTTGAGCCCAACCTGGCTGGCCCGGGCGATGATTTGAATGCTCAGGATCGAATCGCCGCCCAGCTCGAAGAAGTTGTTGTGGATGCCAACCGGCTTGCCACCCAGGACCTGGCTCCAGATGCCGGCCAGGGTTTCCTCGACCGCCGTGCGCGGGGCCACAATCTGCGCGGCAGCCTTGGGCTGGGCCTGCTCGGGGGTCGGCAAAGCCCGGCGGTCAAGCTTGCCGTTAGCATTCAGCGGCAGCTGCTCCAGCATCAGAAACGCAGCCGGAATCATGTAGTCGGGCAGGCTGTTCTTTAAGAATGTCCGCAGCTCACGCAGCGACAGCGGCGCTTTCTGCGCCGCCACCAGATAGGCGACTAGCCGTTTCTCGCCAGCCGTGTCCTCACGAGCGATCACCACCGCCTCGCGAATAGCCGCGTGGCGCAGCAGGGCGGCCTCAATCTCGCCCAGCTCGATCCGGAAGCCGCGAATTTTGACCTGATCGTCGCTGCGCCCGAGAAACTCCAGCTTGCCATCGGGCAGGTAGCGGGCGAGATCGCCGGTCCGGTACAGACGTGCGCCAGGCCGGGTACCCTCTGGGTGACCGTCTGGGTGGGCAAACGCGGCGGGGATAAACCGCTCGGCGGTGGCGGCAGGCCGCGCCCAGTAGCCTCGGGCCACGGACAGGCCGCCGATATAGATCTCTCCCGGCATACCGATCGGCACTGGCTGGCCCTCAGGGTCAAGCAGGTAGATTGGGGTGTTGGCGATTGGGCGACCAAGCGGCGGAATTCCGGCCTGGGCGCTTTGATCGGTTGGGAGCAGCCGGTTGGTCAGGACCCCGACGGTGGTCTCGGTTGGGCCATAGTGGTTGAAAATCTGACAGTCGGGCTTCAGCAGCGCCACGGTCTGGATTAAGTTCCAGCTCGCCGCCTCGCCGCCCATGATCAGCCGTTGGCGCGGGAGCACCTGGGCCGGCTCGGCCACCGTCAGCAGCGCCGCCAGATGCGACGGGACGATTTTCAGGCAGTCGATGGCGTGGCGCTGCATGTACTCGGCCATCTGGTTGGCGTTGGCGGCCCGGTCGGCGGGAATAATATGGACGGTGCCGCCCTGCGTCAGGGCCGGAAACACCGCGGTGTGCCCAAGATCGGCGGCAAAGGTTGAGACGCAGGCAAAGCTGGCCGCCGCCGGCAGATCCAGGCGCTCGATGATGCTTGAGATATAGTTGTAGAGCTGGCGATGCTCAACGCTCACCCCTTTCGGCTGTCCGGTCGAGCCGGAGGTATAGATGATATACATGAGATTATCGGGGGCCGCTCCGCCATCAAACGGCTCATCCGACTGACTGGCGATCGCCTCCCAATCGGTGTCGAGACAGACACCATGGGCGGTGTGGTCGGGCAGCCGCGCCAGCGCCTGATGTTCGGTCACAATCGCTGGCGGGTGAGTATCAGCCAGCATAAACGCCAGCCGCTCGGGCGGCAGCACCAGATCCAGGGGCACATACGCGCCACCAGCCTTTAGAATACCCAGAATCCCAACCATCAGGTTGATCGAGCGATCCATGGCCAGCGCCACCGGCACATCGGGGCCGACTCCCAGCGTGCGGAGATGCCGGGCCAGCTGGCTGGAGCGGGAATCCAGCTCGGCGTAGGTCAGAGATTGATCTTCCACCATCACCGCCAGTTGCTCGGGGGTGCGAGCCGCCTGGGCGCTAAACAGGTGGTGAAAACATGCTGGCGCCGGATAGTCCACGCCGGTGGCGTTGAACTCAACCAGCACCTGCTGGCGCTCGCGTGGCCCGATCATTGACAGCCGCCCCAGCGCAGTATCCAGGTCGGCCAGCCCCGCCGCGAGCAGGGTTTGGTACTGTTCGATCAGCCGTTCAGCGTTGGTCGCGGAGACGAGCGTCGCGTCAAAAGCCAGGGTGCCCTTCACGTCAGCGCCCTGAATCGCCCAAACCACTTTGGCCGCGTATGGGCTGACACATGCTTGCTGCTCGATCAGGGTAAAGGTTGTGTCGCCACTCGCGAGTGCCTGCGGGGCGCTAAAGGCCTCGAAGCAGAAGGGGAAAAATGTTAGCTGCGGCGGAATTTCGGCGGGCCAGATAAAGCTTTCCTGCCATTTATAGGCTTCCAGGTACTCACTATGGACCTGCTGCACGAAACCTTCGAACGACTGGGCTGGCGCAATTGGGCTTGATAGCGGTACCGTTTTGGCGAACAGCCCCAGCGCCGTCTCCAGCTCGGCATATTTTCTCCCATCGCAGATAGCGCCAACCAGGGCATTGGTCCGACCACTGAGCCGCCACAGTAGGGCCCGCCAGCCTGCCAGGAGGATCGCTGTAGGAGGCACATTGAGCCGCTCGCTCGCCTGGGTGAGCCGCTCGACGGTCTGGGCGGACAGGCTGAAGGCTATGGTACGCGGCGTGAAGGCTGCATCGGCTGGGCGCACCGTGACAAACGGCGGTTTGACCGCGGCCAGCGCCAGCCAGTCCTGCTGCTGCCAGTAGGCGCGTCCGGCAGCAGTGTCTTCGGACTCCAGCAGCTCATGCTGCCACTCGGCGATATCAATGTACTGCATAATGCCTTCATCAGGCTCGTCCGAGGTCGTTTGACCGGCATACGCGGTAGCTAGCTCATTCAGCAGATTCGTGAGCGTGGCATTATCGGCGCAGAGGGTCGGCAGACTCACAACCAGCTGGTACGCTTCGGGAGCTACCCGCGCCAGCAGGGTATGAATCAGCGGACCATTGGTCCAATCAAAAGGCTGCTGGTCCAGCACCGCACGCAGAGCCTGAAGCTCGCTCTCAGCACTGGCCGGGTTGCCGGCCAGATCATAGAACGGCATGGCGATCGCACTGGGCTCGGCCACCACCTGCAGTGGCAGCGCCATGCCCTGGAGATACTGAAACGTGGTGCGTAAAATCTCGTAACGTTCGATCACATCGGTCAACGCCGCCAGCAGCCGGGTCGGGTCGAGGGATCCTTCGATCAAGATAGTTCCCTGGGCGCGATAGGGCGTGTTGGCATCAGCAGATTGGAGC